>NZ_JBBKBV010000009.1:0-110089 GCF_037892815.1 Oceanobacillus sp. HCA-5259
TGTTATTTACTCTTATTTAATAAAGCTTTTTATTAGAACTTTCAACCTGATACGCAATTTGATATCAATATTTTCCCGCAAATGGTATCACGTAGATACGTTTTACTTGTAATAGTGTTTTTTGATGTGACTATAGCTATTATCTATTTAGGTTATGTTTTCTATTGCCTAAAATTCCGTGCAATCTCTTCAATCACTGGTCTGCTTTTCCTTGTAGTGAAATCGATCATCACTTTCGTAATTGTCGCTTCACAGACCACTTCTTCATTTTGATTCATTATTTTTTGTTCAAATACAAAACTCGTATTCCCAAGCTCCTTCGGTATCGTAATCACTTGAAGCTGATCGTGAATTACCGCTTCCTTTTTATACATAATGTCAATCCTCAAAACGACCGTCCCAAGGTTATTTCTATGAAAATCATCATAAGAATAACCAGCGTACTTTATGTACCATGCTTCTCTTCCGCTCTCCAGATAATTAAGGTATACACTATTATTTACATGGTTGAGTCCATCAATATCCTTTTCACTTACAATAATTTGTTTTTCTCCAATATTCAAAATATCTCTCTCCCCAGCAATCCATTTTTTATATTTAAAACTTTAGTTCTTTATAGAATACCAGTTATGAAAATTACAGCGATTACCACCGGAATAACAAAAGCAAAGATTGGTTTAACAGCATAAGGAATTTTCACTCCTGTTGTTCCAATATTGATTTCATCGATGAAGTTCTCCGTTTTCCACTTAAATACAACATACAAAGAAAGCAAAAGTGCACCAACGACAAGCATTATATTGCCAGAGAAGTAATCAATAAATGTGAATATATCCATACCGAAAATCTGAATGTTTGACCATGGTCCCTGTGATAAAATAGACGGAATTGCCAACACCAAACTAGCAATACTCACAAGCCAAACACTTGTTTTACGATTCAGATTAAATAATTCGGATGCATTAGCTGCTAATGTTTCCACAAAACCAACCCCCGTTGTAAGTGCGGCTACTATAACCAGGAAGAAGAATAAAAGACCAAAAATTGTTCCACCAGGCATTTGATCAAATATAGTCGGCAATGTCAGGAAAATCAAACCTGGTCCTGAATTTGGGGCAACATTAAAAGCAAATATTGCCGGAAATATGACCATTCCTGAGATAAAAGCAACAAATGTGTCAAGCGAAATTACCCACACTCCGTCTACAACTAGATTGGACTTCTCTCTCTTCAGATAACTTCCATAAGTGAAGGCAGCAGCCATCCCAATACCAATGGAGAAGAAAGCCTGCCCCAAAGCCTGCAGTACAGAATCTCCACTAATTTGTGAAAAGTCTGGTTTCAAATACCATACAACCCCCTCCCATGAACCCTCTAAAGAAAGTGAAAATACACTTAGAGCTAGTAACATGATGATGAGTAAAGGCATTAATAGTCGCACAAATTTTTCTGTGCCATCTTTCAATCCTTTCACTACTACAAACGCAAGAATCAACATTGGGATAATTGCGTATCCAGTAACAAGCCATGGGTTTGCGACAAACTTATCATAAATATCGGCTGCCTGATCAAATGTAACCCCTTGAAATGTACCAAGACCTACCTTTACAAAATAAGCAAATAGCCAGCCCATGATCATCAGATAGTACGAAAAGATAAGTAACGACGTAAACACGCCAAGCCATCCTATCGATACCCAAGTACTGCCCTTTTTAGTTAGTTTACGCAAACCGGTAATAGCACCAGACTGTGCTTTTCTACCAAGACCTGCTTCAACATAAAATAAGGGAATCCCAATGACAATAATAATAGCAATATAGATTAATAGAAAAGCTCCACCACCGTTTTCACCTACTAAATAGGGAAATCGCCATATGTTCCCTAAACCAATGGCAAATCCTGCAGCGGCCATGATAAACCCAAATCTTGATCCCCATGTTTCTCTTTTTTTATCCGTTGTAGGATCACTCATGAAATTCCCCTCCCTATTATTTTTCGTATACTTAGTAACTAAACGATTGCGCCTTCAATTATCAATTCATTCTCCGCAAAACGTTCAAATCGAAGTGGACTGAGATCTAATGTTTCATATTTTCCTGTTCGAATCAGCTCAGACAAACCTTTCCCTACAGCTGGCGCTTGCTGCATGCCATGACCACTAAACCCAGCTGCCATAAAATATCCTTTCATTTTCGGGTGACCTCCGATAATCGCATTTTGATCTTCTGTATTATGACTGTACATACCCGCCCATCCAGCGGTTATTTTTGCTCTTTCAAAATTGGATATCCGCGTAGCCAATACCGGCCATAGCTGCTCTTCGAAAAAAGAACGATTCCACCTGAAATCAATGCCCGGCTTCACCTTCTCACCAAATCCTGAAATTATCGATGATCCTTCATGCCTGAAATAAACACCGGTTGGGTCTACCGTTAACGGCAATTTGTTTTTCAACGGTTCAGCAATATCAAATTGAATGATTTGTCTCTTGAGCGGAACTACCGGAATTGGCAGTCCTATCTTTTTACTTAGCTCAGGTGCCCATGGACCTGCTGAATTTATTACCGTATGGGCCTCATATCTCTCTCCATTTTTACATTGCACACCAGTTACTTTTCCGCTCTCCGTCATAACAACATCGACCTCTTCATACACATAATTTGCTCCCAGCTCTTTTGCTTTTCGAGCATAACCCTGCATGACAGAATACGGATCTAAGTATCCATCTTCCCCGCAATAAAGTCCTCCCTGCAAATCTTCATTATTTAATTCTGGGATGATTGATAACAATTCTTCTTGTTCAAGAAACTCTGAAGGTACCCCGAAACTTCGCTGCAGCTCCATCTGCCTTTTTAACTGACTGATGTTTTCATTTTTAGCGAGAAAAAGGTAACCCGGATTTTTAAAATCAATTTCCGCTTTTTCGCCTCCTATCGCCATATCTTCCGCGAATGTCATATATTTTTTTAAGCTATACCTGCTAATTTGTATATTAATTCCTGTTGTAAATAGCTGTCTGATCCCTCCGGCACTTCTTGGAGTCGAAGAAAACTCGTATACTTTATCTTTTTCAAATACGGTAATTTCACCTGTAAATCCGTCATTCAATAAATTATAAGCAATACTGGAACCAATGACACCACCACCAACAATTATAATATCTGTTTTCTTTGACATATAAACCACCTCTCACTAAGAATAATATCCATTGTTTATTTATAATTTTCATTAGTTATACCTTATTTTTTTCTCTTATACTATGGACAATCCGCCTAAATATTTAAGCTTTCTAAATATTTAACCTTATCTATTTATCTTTATTATGATATGATATAAATACAAAAACAGAAGATTGAAAGGGTGGTGTGTAGTGGACCTCTTAGTACAATTTGCACAAAAAGTAGTGGAAGCGGTTTCAAAAATTTCACCATTTGCTATCAGCCTGAGCGATCACAACGGTTATATTATTGGTTCTACGGACTCCAGCAGGGTTGGCACCTACCACTTGCCTTCAAAAGAAGTAATTGAAAAGAACGATCACATTATATTTGATAAAGTACAAATAAAAAATATGGTTAATGTGTATGAGGGCATCGCATTTCCGCTTCAATTTGATCACAAAACAGTTGGAGTCTTGGGAATAATTGGGCCGCCCGCTCAAGTCAAACCTTATGGATTATTAATTAAAAATTATGTTGAAATAATGTGGCAGGAAACTTTTCATCGGCAAATAACGGATATGAAGGCAAAAACCAGGGAAACATTTGCACAATATATATTATTAAATGAAGTAGTCCAAACAGAAAGGGTCAAACAATACTGTGGGGTGCTTGGCATTCCTTATGGAAAAAAGAGCTTTTGTATTGTCATTGATATTGGCAATTCCTTACTGCACAGCGCTAAAAAACATATTTCCATCGACCAGCTGAAAGATAACCTGTTAAGATGCACTCAGGAAGCCTATATATGCACTGATTGTGGGTTAGCTACATTTTTAAATAGCGAAAAAATAGTTGTTGTGAGGCAAGTGGGGAGTGAGGGGGAATACAGGGAGCTCCTGCAGCAATTTGAGAAACAAAGCAGGGAATTAATCAGATTATATAGGATATATTCAATTAAAGACCCTTCAATTGCAGCTGGTAGTCTTTCACCTGCTATTGAACAAGTAAGTGAGTCTTACCATGAGGCAGTGAAACTAATACAGTTCGCCAAAGAACGTAGCCTCGAATCAAACATACATACCATATTTGATTGGGAAATCATTTTAGAACAATTACCACTAGAAACATCTAAAGAATATCGTAACAAAATTCAATTTCGGATCCATACTCTTATGGAACATGATCGATTTAAGGAAATGGCGGATCTCTTTATAGCATACTGCGAAAACAATATGAATATTAGCCAAACAGCAAAAGTACTGTTCATTCACAGAAATACGCTTATTTACAGATTAAAGAAAATAGAGGAAATGACTGGGCTCAACACGAGTAATTTTCAGGACTGCATACTTCTCTACTTGGCGTTAAAAAAATAAAGCAGCAGGTCGTTTACACAGCTTCCATATATATGTGTATCGTTCCTGCCGCTTTTTTATTTATGTGAGAATAGTTGTTTAACCTCTGCATTCATTTTACTTGCATTTTCCATGGCAACTTTATCTTCCAATACTTCTCCAGGCTTATTTCCATCACCAATAATCCAACCTTCCAGCCTGGTACCCATGAAATCAAAAATATATGCAAATTGCTGCACTAATGGCTTTCCTTTTTCATAAGGCGAATCGCCACCCGCAATAACTACATAATGTTTCATCTCCTTCATTCTCTCCGTAAAGTTGCGTTCCGGAATACGCATGCTTTCTGTAGATCTGTCAATAAAGTTCTTCATCAGACCAGACATCCCATACCAATACAGAGGTGTAACATAGATGACAACATCATGATCAAGCATTTCAGAAACCAACTCATTATAGTCATCATTCACCCGTTCTAAAAACCCTTCCGGCTCATGTCTCTTATCGTCAATTGGTGTAATATTATAATCAGTGAGATAACGCTTGGTATGCTTGATATTATAGAGCACCTTATCAGCAAGCAAATCAGAGTTACCATTTTTTCGAGAACTGCCATATAGAGCAAATACTTTCATTATCATTCCTCCTTGCTTGATTTTATCCTGTTAGTTCCAGAGTAAATGACAATCGATATTAAATACAAAGTCACAATTTCTTGTATTCAATATCCATATAGGCCTTTTCACACAGTAATTATTCAAGCAAATCCTTTCTGTTCTTCCACCGTTCGCTCATATATTTCTCCGATTCACCAGAATTCCCATTAATATAGAAGGTTTCATTTATTTGATCACCCTTTATTTTCGCCTTCCATATCGGCAAATAAACAAGGGAAACCTCCTTCACTTCATGGTGCGGTTTTTTTAAAACATAGGAACGATTGATTTGCTTTTGCTGCACGTTTTTTATATATTTATCTAATTCTTCCTCTGGTAACTGCACTGTTACTAGTGCATCCATCTCCACTTCTTCGTCCTTTATTGGAGGAATTTTTGTAAACAAACCACGGTATCCTGACACGGCATCAATAAAAATAATATTTGGAGTTTTTTTAGGAGGAAATGGCGGGCGTGCTGCAACCACTAAGTTTTTTACGATCCAGAACGGGTGATAGATTAGTTCCTTTTTCACAAGGTGATTACGAATATAATCGGGGCTCCATGTCTTGTTAAATCTTCTCTTCACACCAATACTTTTATAGATTGCTTTATAAAGAATCTTATCGGAAATTGTTTCACTGCCGATACGCTGAATTTTTTTTGTAGATATTTCAGTTGCTTGCATCATTATTTCTCCTTTCTTTTCCTGCAACAAGCTGTAATGAAACGAAAGATGGAAACTTTTAGAAATAAAGCCTGCCCCATACTTTTCACGAAGACAGGCTTTATCCCAATTTAGCTTTCAAAAGCAAAACAATTTAAGATACTATTCTTTCGCCATGATAACGATCTACCTGTTTTTGCGTTTCTTCTGGTGGCGGTGGTGTCATTAAACTTACAACTATTAATAAAATTAACGAAACAGGTGCTGCAATGATCGGCTCGGCCACTACTCCAAACGGCTCCGTAATAACGAGAATAACAAAAGTCAATCCTCCACCAATCATTCCTGCAAGTGCACCAGCTGTATTTGCCCGTTTCCACCAGATACCAAGAACAAGCGGAAAACCAAATGTGGAAAGAAGACCTCCACCAACCCAGCCAACCATAATTGCTATCAGCTGAGGAGGATTGATAGCAATAAGAATTCCTATTAAACTCGCAATGAACATAACAACGAAACCTAACCTTGTAACCTGTTTTTCCGAGGCATCTTTCTTAATATATTCTTTATAAATATCGCGGGCGACACCAGCGGAAATTGCTAGTAGCATTGCATCAGCAGACGACATAATAGCTGCAATCAATCCCGCAAACATGATTCCGGCCAGTATTGGTGTCATATAGTGCTCAATCACTGAAATAAAAATCATATCCTGATTCGTCAGGCTCTCAGCAATCCCTAGAGTAGCTCCTGCAGAAGCAACAATGAATCCAAAGATAAATATGGTCAAATAGAGCAAACAAGCCCACATTGCCGAGCGACGGGCTACTCGAGCATCGCGTGAAGCGAAGTTGCGCATAACCGCGGATGGGGAAACAATACCAAACCAAAGGAAAGCTAAAAACAAACCAAAATAGGACATCCATGGTTGTGTTATATCTCCAAAATGGGGTGTAACCGCCAGAGCATCCTGTAAAAGCGAGCCAAAACCATTATGCTGTATTAAAATAATAATTGACAGAATGAACATACCTACAAGAATAAGTGCTCCCTGGACGAGGTCGGTATAAGTGATTGCCCACATACCTCCAAGGGCAGCGTAAAGCGTGAAGCCGATACCAAGTACAATAACTGCGGTTGTATATTCAACACCAAGTATATATGAACCAATTAATCCGGAAGCGGTTAATTGCGGCACCATGTAAAATGTCATCCCGATAACTACAATCGCTACAGCTAATAGTTGTACCTTATTCCCATATCTTTGTTTAAAAAACTCCGGTAATGTAGCAACACCAGACCTTCTTATTTGCCCAGAAACGAGAAACATTGTAAATGGAAGAATAGCTACCGCACCAAAACCATAGGCAAAAAGGAACGGAACGCCCAGTGAGACTCCTGATCCAACCGCTCCCATTAATGAACTAGAGCTTGCAAGTGCGGCAAATAATGCAAATGCACCGACAAATGTATTTATTTGTCTACCTGCTGTCCAATAATCACTTTCAGATGTATGAGCACGTTTTGTAAAATAAATACCCATTAACGTCATTAAGATTAAATAGATCACCAATATAATTGTTTCAGTTAATTGCATTGTCGTCCCCCCTATCTATTCATTTTCATTTTCTTTTTGTACCCTTTCTATCCATAACACATAAATGATAGCTAATAAAAACCAGATGAGATAAGTGGAAAACATTAACCAACCAGCTAAAGAAATACCCAATAGATAAATGTCCGTTGGCCACCATATCAGTACGATTGCGACCACTGCTACTAGTACATACAATAAAATAATTCCAGGGTCTTTCAGCTTTGAATTCATTTCACTTTCCCCCTTGCATTTTTTTAGTATCCAAATGTTAAATGGAACTGAATCTTATCTGTCAATCCAGTTTCATACCAACCCCTTTTTCCAGCGCCTTTTGATACACCAACTTTCCGACAACCACATCAAATAACGCCATACCTGTTGATTTAAAGACAACACTCCTTCCTGCTTCCTTATTAACTTTCTTTGAACCCGCTATAAAGGATGCCATATTTTCTAGTTTCTCTTCGTTAATCCAGCCTTGTTCCAACGGATGAATAATATCACCAGATTCCTCTATGGCATGATCTGTATCCAAATATATTTTATCCGCTAATTCATAGAGAGACTCTGGAAATTCACGCATGGTCGGCTGAAATGAACCAACGCCTATGACGACTTTATCTTTTAGAAGTTCTTTATCATCAGGTAAAACTGGATTATCCGAAGTGGTCGCCGTAATAATTACTTCTGCATTTCGTACAGCTGCTTCCCGGGAATCTGCTGCGTACAACCGAATGTCCTCCCCAAGCCAGCTTCGTAACTCCTCTTGAAATGCTGGAATCTTTTCAGGACTTCTATTGTATAAATATATATCTTTAAATTCTCTTTCAATACAGGCTGCAATTGTTTGATACAAACCTTGTACTCCTGTTCCGATAACAGCTAGTTTAGAAACACCTTCATCTGTCAAATTTCTAACTGCTGATCCTCCTATTGCGCCTGTCCGCAATCCTGTCAGGAAAGAACCATCGATTAGACATTTAATCTGACCTGTTTTACTGTCAATTAAAATAACCAGCCCGTGCAGTGTTGGATGCTCTATATTATTTGGAAATATTGTGACAAGCTTGGTCCCGATTGCACCTTCGATAATACTTGGCATTAACAACAATGTATTGTCATTTTCCTTCACCTGCAGTCTTTCCGGCATCTGAAATTCATTTTTTTCATAAAGCTTGTAGGCTGTGTCTATTGCATTTACTGCATCCTTCATCGTAACCGCATCTCGAATAGCTTGTTCATTTAAATACAACAAAATATAACCTCCCTATATACTTAATCAGTTAGATAACGTTTCATTGGAATTGTTGAACTATTTTAATTTATAACCCATTTCAGATAACATTTCTATAGTCAGTTTGCCTAAAAAAAACGCTTAAATACTTCGTTAATTTTTGTTCTTCAAAGATACAAATTGAAATAACACCATAACAGAAAAAATAAAACGAAATAAATTATTGGTCATTTTGCACACATCGAATTGGAAGCGCTTGCAAAAATAAAGATAGTTAAACAGGTGCCAGACGAATGCCTGCTCCATCAGGAATACGCGCATAACTCCAAAGCTACATATATTTTCGGATATCTGTTTGGAGCTATCGGTATCCTGATGAGAACACCTCAGTTTCAGTTCGTTATTCCCAACGTGTTCCCGGTCTATTCTTCCGTCATGACTAACTTTATTTTTGTTATACCATGTGACTTGATCCCGATTAAATCAGCATCAACAAGACTATCAGCAATCACTTCTGCTTCTTTTGCACGTATCAGATTTTTTTCTGGAACATCTGCGTAAAATTCTTTCAGACGAGATGCAGATACTTTCAATTTTCAGACCAGACTCCTCTCCATAAGAATACAATGGGTTACAGTTTCAAGAGCCTGCTTAAACTATTAGTCTGTATAACCAAGTTCCTCCCATATTTTCCATGCTGTTTTCTCCAGTTTATCCAACAGAAATTCTTCCCTCTCCTTCGTATGGTCTATATCCGGAATACTTATCCCGATTGCTGCAACCATTTTTCCGTCGTAGTTATAAATTGGATAAGACATCCCAACTGTCGCTTCGAAGTTTTCCGAATAACTGATGGAATAGCCACGCTTCCTTATTTTTTCTACTTCTTCTTTTATTTTTTCTTTATCTGTCAGTGTATTTAATGAACGCTTTTTCAGTTCGACCTCGTTTAAATAAACGTCTAATTCTTCATCGGTCATACTTGATAAGAGCAATTTTGGAGCTGAACCAGCATATAAAGGCGCTCTCGCACCAACTTTTACGACGAGGCGCACTGGCTTGGAGCTATTCACTGTTTCTACATAAACTGCTTCATTACCTTCCATGATCGTAACGTGGATAAGCTCATCGATTTCTTCATTTAATTCCTTCATATAACGAAGTGCGATTTTATTATATTCCAGCTGTTCACTTACATGTTTACCATATGTAAGGAACTTCAGAGACATCCGGTAGGTTACATCATGACTTGTTTTTCTGTCTTTTATCAGTAATCCAGCTTCCTCTAATCCGCCAGCTAGCCGAAATACTGTGGTCTTGGGCATATTCGCCCTTTCAGCCAATTCATTAATTGTCATGACCGGCTGTTCTAAAAAACAATCGAGTACTTGAATCGCTCTTACTAAACTTTTGCTCAATATTAACCACCTCAGTTACTTTTTTGATACTAAATAACATGCTTGAAACTATATTATAATTGAGATATATCCCATTGCTATTATAAAGGTAGCCAGAAAATATTTCCCATTCCACCAATCCCTACTCTTATTCCATTTACATGCACGCAGGAGCTGATTCTGTGCTGATTACTCCTTCCCCTTCAAGCGGTAGAAAAATCAGCGGAGTAAGTAAAATAGTAGACAAGATGGCAAGATTTTGCGTAAGACCTTCCAATAAATCGAGCCCACTGTTTCCGTAAAAGTAATGAATAAGTATACCTGCTGAAAATAATATAACGAAACATTGATCAACCAGCTCTTCCTGCATGATCTTTGTCATTCTGAGTTTAATTCAAATTCACTTGGCTTATTTAGCAAATTTCACAACGCGGAACGTTCCTGTTGAATGGGCAAGTCTATCGCCTTCTTCATCATATAATCCGGCCTCGACCAGCACGGTGGAACGATTCTGATGAATCACATTCCCCGTCGCATAAATTGTTCCTTCTTTGACGCCCTTTAAAAAATGAACATCCATTTCCAGTGTCGTTACTTCATCAAATCCAAGAGAACGAGCTGAGAACCCCATCGAAGTATCAAGGATTGAAGCATAAATTCCACCATGTACGGAATTTTTTACATTAAAAAATGAAGGAATAACAGGAAGCTTCAGTGTCACACTTCCCTTTTCCACCTTTTCCATTTCTAGACCAATAAACTGCCAAAAATTACTTCCTTCAAAATCCTGTAATATTTTTTCAGTATCCATTTTTTCACTCTCCTGCAGACAGCTCATCCCAATTGACGATTGTCGGTAATTGTTCCCCTTCAACTGCTTTAATCAGATTGGAGGCTATCGTTGTACTTGTTTGTTTCGCTGCTTCCAGACTGATGCCACCAATATGAGGTGTTTTGATGATCTCTTCCACACCAAGAAATGGATGATCTGCCGGAGCCGGTTCGACTCGGAACACATCTACACCCGCAGCACGGATTTGTTTATTTTTAATTGCAGCTACCAGATCACCTTCATTAATCACACCACCACGTGCCGTATTGATCAGCACCGCATCTGACTTCATCATGTCAAAATATGTTTTATCGATACTGCCATCTGTATTTTCATTTAATGGGATATGCAAACTAATTACATCGCTATTCTTAAATACTTCTCCCATATCTTTTGTAAGTTCAACCCCGATTGCATCTGCTATTTTCTGCCTTTCTTCCGGAATTCTTCTCACATATGCTGTTACATTCATTTCAAATCCATGCTTCATAATCTTGGCTACTCTCTGTGAAATAGAGCCAAATCCGACAAGCCCAAGGGTCTTCCCTTTCAGCTCGCTCGTATATTTTCCATCCCGATAGGAGTAGTTTCCTTTTTCCATTTCATCGTTGAACTTTACAATATTTTTCATTACGGCAAGAATCAAGCTTACCGCATGTTCAGCCGTCGAATTGGTGTTGATTTTTGGCGCATGAAGGATGCGGATTCCTTTTTTTGTTGCATAATCAACATCGATATTATCCAGTCCTACTCCTGCTCCGGATATCGCCTTCACATTTTCACATGCATCTAAAATAGCTGGCGTAATCCGAGCTGGTGCCCGAAGAATGATGCCATCGACTTTGTTATTATTTAAGAATGATATAATTTCCCGTTCATCAAATGTTTCAAATTTTGTTACCTTTGCATTTTCATTTAAAACATCTTCCCCATCTGTATGATACATAGAAAGAATTTGCACAATATGTATGGGTTTCAAAAAGCTGCACCTCCTTGATTTATATATCACCTTGTTATAAATCAGATGGTGATTTGTTGAATCACCATCTGAATGAACTAACCTAAATATTCAATTACTGTAGAAATCCCTTGCCCTCCACCAATACAAAGTGTTACGAGACCGTATTTTTCTCCTCTTCTTTCCATTTCATGAAGAAGCTTTGTCATCAGAATAGCCCCTGTTGCACCGATTGGGTGGCCAAGTGCGATTGCCCCGCCATTTACGTTCACTTTATTGATATCCATTTTCGCTTCTTTGATCACCGCAAGTGATTGTGCCGCGAAAGCCTCATTTAATTCAATTAAACCAAGGTCTTCCATTTTAAGATTTGCTTGTTTTAAAGCTTTATAGGTTGACTCAACTGGTCCAATCCCCATAATCTCAGGTGATACACCACTTGTAGCCTGACCAAGAATTCTTGCTTTTGGCTTTAGATCATACGCATTCACTTTCTCTTTGTTCATCATGAGAACAACGGAAGCCCCATCATTTCTCCCACTTGCATTCCCTGGAGTTACAGAACCACCTTTTTTAAACACGGCTGGTAATGTAGCAAGTTTTTCCAGTGAAGTCAGGAATGGATGTTCATCTGTATCAAAGATAATTGTTTTTTTACGTTCTTTTACTTCATAAGGAACAATTTCTTTTTCAAAACGGCCCGCTTTAATCGCCTGATCTGTCAATGTTTGACTGCGATGTGCAAATTCATCCTGCTCTTCTCTGGATATCTTGTACTGCTCCGCTAGATTTTCAGCAGTGAGACCCATTGTCAGATTACCATATTTCTCCTGTGGCTGAGAGCATGGCTGGCTCTCTGTGTTCGGATCAAGCAAGACCCCATTTCCAGCACGGTAACCAAAGCGAGCATGCCTTAAATAGTAAGGTGCCGTACTCATGCTTTCCGCCCCACCAGCAATAACGACGTCAGATAATCCAAGTTTTATTTGCATGTCAGCATTATTAATTGCCTGCAGTCCTGAACCACACTGGCGGTGAACGGTATAGCCGCTCACATCAACCGGTAATTCAGCGCGCAATGCAGCAAGACGTGCCAAATTGGAAGTATCTGCGCTCTGTTTTGCCTGGCCAAGAATGACTTCATCTACGCTAATGTCTGAACCGTTTCGTTCCATCAATTCACGAATTACTTTTTCAGCTAAATAATCAACAGGTACATCCTTTAATGTCCCGCCCATTTTACCCACAGCTGTCCTTACTGAGCCAACAATATACGATTCATTCATTCCCTAACACTCCTATTTCTTCAATTCGCGTTTTAATTCACCAGCGATGATATTTTTTTGAATTTCAGATGTTCCTTCATAGATTTTCGTAATTCGTGCATCACGGTAATAACGCTCAATCGGATAATCTCTCATATAACCAATTCCCCCGTGAATTTGTACAGCTAAATCAGCTACTTTGTTGTAAACTTCCGAACCATATAATTTTGCAATTGCTGCATCTTTAACAACACGCTGACCTTGATCTGTCATCCAAGCAACTTTATATGTTAGAGCTTCTAATGCAGCGATCTCTTTGCTAATTTCTGCAAGCATATGCTGGATTGCCTGCATTTCAATGATTGGTTTACCAAATTGCTCACGTTCCTGTGCGTAATCCAAGCAATGCTCCAATAGACGTTTACTTGATCCAAGGTTACGCGCTGCAAGACCTGCGCGGCCATTTGCTAAAATTTTTAACGCGTTTACATAGCCGTGTCCTTCTTCTCCAAGTATGTTCTCTGCTGGGACTTCCATATCTTCAAAGAAGAGCTCTGCAGAATGAGAACCACGTAGCCCCATTTTGTCTTCCACAGCGCCTACGATAAATCCTGGCGTGTCTTTTTCAACGATAAATGATGTAATCCCTTTTGCACCTTTGGAAGGATCAGTTACTGCCATGACAGTAAACACATGGCCATCTACAGCATTTGTAATATAGTGCTTTGAACCGTTAATAACATATTTATCGCCTTTTTTCTCGGCCGTTGTTTTCATATTAGCTGCATTTGAACCAGCACTAGGCTCTGTAAGCGCGAAGGATCCTATCCATTCACCTGAAGCTAATTTTGGCAGGAATTTTTCTTTTTGTTGCTCATTTCCAAGTTCCACAATACCAACAGAACCGATCCCTGTATGCGCTCCAATCAATGTTGTGTATCCGTTATGTGTTTTACCAAGCTCTTCGTAAATCGCACATTTTCCTACCATATCTAAACCAAGTCCGCCATATTCTTCAGGGATTCCTAAGCTGAATAACCCCATTTCTTTTGACTGTTCAACAATTCTTTCTGGGATTTCATTCTTCTCCTCGATTTCCATAGCAACAGGTTCTACTTCTTCTCTTACAAATTTACGTACATTCTGTCTTAAAAACTCAATATCCTCAGAAAATTTAAAGTCCATCCTAACCTCTCCTTATCGATTTCTAAATTCTGCTTGTCTTTTTTCGAGGAAAGCCAATGTTCCCTCATGCTTATCTTCTGTCCCGAAAGCTACAGCTTGGGACAATTTTTCCATCCATAGCGCAGTATCTGTATCAATGTCATAACCTTTATGTACAGCGCGTTTTGCAAGCATTACTGCAACAGGACCTTTTTTCAACGTCTGTTCAGCTACTTCCTGAATTTTTTCCTGAAGCGCTTCTTCTTCAACGAAATACGATACAAGTCCAATTCGTTCCGCTTCTTCACCATCAATAATCTTTCCGGTTAATATCATATCCAATGCTCTACCTTTTCCAACCATACGTGACAAACGCTGTGTACCGCCGGCTGCCGGAACAATCCCTAAATTCAATTCTGGCAATCCAAATTTAGCATTTTTTGTTGCCAGACGGATATCACATGCCATCGCAAGCTCACAGCCGCCACCCAATGCAAAGCCGCGAACAGCAGCAATGGTGACTTTCGTGCAACTCTCAATTTTGCTATATACGCCTTGCATCCCCGGTACAAGTGCTTCCAGTGGGTCTCTTTCATTTAGCTGACGAATATCGGCTCCTGCTGCAAATGACTTTTCGCCAGCTCCCTGAATGACAATCACTTTTACATCCTTATGTGCTTCAGCTTCCTGTATCGCTGCATCTATTTCATAAAGTATGTTTGCATCTAATGCATTCCGTGCTTCTGGACGATTCAATGTTAGCCAAAAAATTCCGTCTTCCAATTCAACCTTCACACTTTTATATTCAGTCCTCATGTTTTTCCTCCTAACTGTATTCATAAAAGCCGCGACCTGACTTCTTACCTAAACGGCCTGCTTTCACATATTTCACTAAGAGTGGACATGGACGGTATTTCTCACCCAAGGTTTCATATAAGTATTCCATGTTTCTTAATCTCGTATCGAGCCCTACTAAATCTGCAAGCTCTAGAGGACCCATTGGATGATTTAGTCCTAGCTTCATCGCATTATCAATATCCTCCGCTGAAGCTACACCTTCCATTAATAGATTCATTGCTTCATTGCCGATCAAGCAATTCATGCGAGAAGTGACAAATCCCGGAAATTCGTTGACTTCAACGGTAGTTTTATTAATTTTTGCAGCTGTATCATGTACATATTTCATCGTGTCATCCGATGTTTCCAATCCGCGAATAACTTCAATTAGCTTCATTTTATGCACTGGATTGAAGAAGTGCATCGCAACTACTTTATCCGGCCTCGATGTTTGTGCACCAATTTCCGTTGGGCTCATCGTGGATGTATTTGTTGCAAGTACCGTGTCAGGACCGCAGATTTCATCTAATTGCTTGAACACATCAACCTTTACATCCATTCTTTCTAAAACAGCCTCGATTACTAGTTCTGCTCCGTCGGCTGCCATTTTTAAATCAGATTCAAATTTCAAATTATTTTTTGCGGATTGATAGACTTCTTCTTTTAAATAGCCTTTTTTAACACTCCCATCCATTAATGCATAAATATTTTCCTTTGCCTTATTTAAAGCCTGTTCATTTATATCATTGACACATACATCATACCCACTAATGGAAAATGCATAGGCAATTCCTGTTCCCATTACTCCCGAACCGACAACGGTAACTTTTCTCATGTAATCATCCTTTTATATAATCTTCTATAAAACTCAAAATCAAACTGAAGTTTACAGCTATTAACAGACTTTTATATACCTGTTAATAAATCTTTGCGATAAAAACGTTGCAATAGATAGATACCTGCCAGTATGACAATTCCTATTAAGTCTGTCCAAATTCCAGTCATAATCATAATGATTGAACCTATAAACAAGAGAATTCGTTCATACCAGAAAGCGTTTCTTAACACCCAACCTTCAACAGCTGCCGCAACTCCGATAATTCCTATTATTGCAGTAACCGTTGCGAGAATGATATCCCCTGGACTTCCAACTAATAAAAGTTGTTCCCCATAGACAAAAATGAAAGGTACTATAAATGCAGCAATACCAAGTTTTAAAGCTGATAGACTAGTCTTCATTGGATCTGAACCAGCAATTCCAGATGCTGCAAATGCTGCAAGTGCAACGGGTGGTGTAATTGCTGAAATAGACGCAAAGTAGAATACAAAGAAATGCGCAGCAAGTGGCGAAACTCCTAGTTCTATTAAAGCTGGAATGGTTAATGGAACTTGTACAATATATGCAGCTACTGTTGGAAGCCCCATCCCTAAAATAATACTTGTAATCGCTGTTAGTACCAATGTAATTAATAGTACTCCACCAGCAAGACTGATAATAAGACTACTAAACTGTAGCCCAATTCCTGTAAATCCAATAACTCCAACAATTAAACCAGCGGCGGCACATGCAATGGCTGTCTCTAATGAAGCTCTTGCTCCAAGATCCAATGCCTTTACAATGGGTTTGAAATCCATTTTTGCAATACGATTAATGATCCCAACTAGTATCGTGGCGCCGATAGCAAATAAACCCGCTCTCATTGGAGAACTACCACCAGCTAACATTACAACAATAACGATAAGAGGCAGGAAGAAAATGAAACCTTTCTTAAATACTGACCACGTACTTTCTAGATTTTCCTTGTTAAGGCCGTGTAATCCTATTCGCTTTGCTCGTAAATCGACCTGCATAAACACACTAATATAAAACAGTACTGCAGGGATAATTGCTGCAATAGCAATCTCAATATATGGAACTCCCAAATAACTTGCAATAATAAATGCTGATGCACCCATGATTGGTGGTGTTATTTGTCCACCTGTAGAGGCAACTGATTCAACTGCTCCTGCAAAGTGTCCTTTATACCCTGTCTTTTTCATCATAGGAATGGTAAAAGCTCCTGTTGTAACTGTGTTTGCAACTGCACTCCCTGAAATCGTTCCCATGATAGCACTCGCTACAACAGCTACCTTAGCTGGTCCCCCACGATATTTCCCCATCGCCGATACAGATAAGTCGATAAAAAATTGACCTGCTCCAGATACTTCCAAAAATTTCCCAAATAAAATAAACAGAAAGATAAAGGTAGCGGATACTCCAAGTGGTGTACTAAATACACCTGTCGTTGTGAAAAATAAATGATCGGTAATCCATTGCAAATCGAATCCACCATGCGCGATTGGCCCAGGTAGTTTATCCCCGAAGATGCCATAAAGTAAAAATAGAGCAATAATGATGACAAGTACATTCCCAATTACTCTTCTTGTAGCTTCAATTAAGATCAATCCACCTACAATAGCAAGTCCGATCTGCAGCCCAGATAGAGGTTCAATATAAGTCATTCTAGCTGCAATATCTGTTGCATTAAACACAAAATAACTATATATTAAACCAGATGTTAAAATAAGCAACCAGTCATACCACGGAATACTTTTTGAATCGGCGGCTTTAGATGCTGGCTTATAGATAGCAAAGACTAGCATCAATGCGAACCCAAGGTGCGCAGACCTTTGTAGTATCGATTCAAATACACCGAATAATCCAGTGTATAAGTGGAATAAGGACATTGCAATTGCAAGTATCGAAATAATGAGGCCAGCTTTCCCCCCCAGTAATCGAAGCTTTGCTTGTTTATTACCGTCATCATCATAATCTTCGTGTTTTTCCACATCTAATTGTGTTTGTTGATTCGACTTTTCCATTTATTTTCACCTTCCTTTACTTAGATACGTATCCTAGATACCGATTATTCCATCGCCCCGATTTCTTCATAGTATCTTACTGCACCTGGGTGCATATCGCCTACGTTGTTCTCTACCGAATACTCTGCATTAAAGTCATTAAATGTAGCTGATAGATTTTGCCAGACTTCCTTTTTTTCCACTACTAACTTTGTCAAATTGTATACATCTTCTTCTGACATCGTATCGTCATTTACCAGAAGTACAGTGTAAGGTGCTACCGTCTCAACATCCTCATCCTGATTCGGATAGGTTCTTGCTTCAATCGTATGAGGGATATAACCTGGATTATACTCATTCAATCCGTCAATCGTCTCTTGTTCTAATGAGATAAGGCGAATACCTACTGTCGTATCTAGCTCTTGCCAAGTAGCAGCTGGTGTATCTAGCACTCCTACCCAAGCATCAAGGTGGTTATCACGCATTAACTCAGATGCATCTTCTGTCCCGATATATTCAATTCCTTTTAAATCATCGTAACTCATACCAACTAAGCCTAATATTTTCTGAAAAGCAATTTCTCCACTATATCCTTTAATTCCTGGACTCACTTTTTTGCCTTTCAAATCCTCAATCGAATAGATATCAGAATCAGCTCGCACTACAATTTGAAGTGGGTTCGGATACAATGTTGCAATCGTACTGAAGTTATCAATCGGTTCATCAAATTCACCCTCCCCATTATTCGCCTCAGAAATTGCTTCACTATTCGTAAATGCTACATCGAACGTACCATTTCCAAGTCCCATTAGATTCGCAATTGAGCCACCTTCTACAATAGAAACCGTTGAATCTGGAAATATTTCTTTCATTTGATCGCCCATCGCTCCTGCAAGCGTATACCAGAATCCACCTACACTAGCAGCACCGAATCCAATCGAATCCGGAGTTGTAATATTTCCATTTTCCTTCGTGTTATCTGAATTTAATTCATCCCCATTGTTGTCGCATGCGACTAATGCTAACAAAAGTATCGAAACTATAAATAGGAAAATCTTCTTTCTCAATTTCATCTCCTCCATTTCATTTAGCAATCTAATTTTTTTAATAGGTGAACTTTGCACCAGTTATGTCCTTTAACTCTTCTAAACTCAAATCTGACAACTGTTCTACTAGTTCTGCGCCATTTTCAGTAAACTTAAATACCGCGTGTTCCGTAACAAGTAAATCTGCTCTTCCGTTACCACTAGTTGGGAAAGTAAGTTTTTCTACAAACTTTGGTGAACCGTCTTTCGCCTGGTGCATGGAAGCAATAATAATTCTCTTCGCACCAGCAACTAAATCCATCGCACCACCGACACCCAAAATATCCTTTCCAGGAATCGCCCAATTTGCAATTTCTCCATATTGATCAATTTGCAGCGCTCCCATAACAGCTACATCTATATGACCGCCACGAATCATAACAAACGAATCTGCGCTGTCAAATAAGCAAGCGCCTTTATCCATGGTAATCGGTTTCTTGCTTGCACTGATCAAATCCATATTTATATTTTCCTCATCCGGTGTCGGCCCCATTCCAAGAAGTCCATTTTCTGAATGTAAATCTACTTTTTTATCGCCAAGGTAATCAGGAATAAGTGTAGGAATCCCAACACCTAGATTAATGGAAGCGCCATCCGGTAATTCCTTTGAAATTCGTTTAGCTATTTTAATTCGATCTTGTTGGGACAACGTATTTACCCCCTATCTTTTCATATTCATTCATCACGAGATAATCAACATATACATGTGGAGTCGTTATTTCATCAGGTTTCAATTCACCGACTTCGACAATTTCATCAACTTCAGCAATCACGATTTTTCCTGCAGTTGCCATTACCGGGTTAAAGTTTCTTCCGGTATGGTCATAAATTAAGTTTCCGAGTGTATCCGCTTTCAAAGCTTTAACTAAGGAAACGTCCCCTTTAATTGCTCTTTCTAATATATAAGTTTCCCCATCAAAAACATTTTCCTCTTTTCCTTCAGCAAGCTTCGTTCCGGCAGCTGTCTTCGTATAGAACCCTGCAATCCCAGCTCCACCGCAACGGATTCGCTCCGCCAATGTTCCTTGTGGAATTAATTCTATTTCCAAATTGCCTTTTGACCACTCACTCACTGCATCACGATTGGATGTAAAGTAGGAGCCCATCGCTTTTTTCAAACTCCCCGTGTGCAAAAGTATTCCAAGTCCTTTATCCTTTTCACCGAGATTATTACTGACAACTGTTAATTCTTTTTTCCCTAATATCGCTAACTCATCAATTAGTGTGAATGGTGTTCCTGATAGTCCGAAACCACCGACAAGTAAAGTATCACCGTCCTTTATGTATTTGTTTATTTCCGACTTATCAATTAATTTATTCACTAAGTTTCCTCCTTCATTACTAAAATCTCATATCCTATGAATCATTGAAACACTTCATCGTCACTTGATCTTTAATAGAAAATAGCATTAGATTTTATTCCACTTTACGGAATGATTATTCTACATTATGTTAAATTTTATTATAGTCATCGATTTGTAAAATGTCAATGACTCGTCAAAATTTTTTAACAAATCTTTATAAAGGGATTATTTAAAGATTAAATCATTTTATGAAGTTAATCAGTGCGAAAGTTTGGTAATAAAAAAGCAGCTTTTCATCGGCTGCTTTTTCATATTACTTTAATTAATTTACTCGACAAAGTGACTGTCCGCCATTCATTACCCGATCTACTTCTTCAGCAATTAGCATCGCTGTCCGAGATTGGGCTTCAATCGTTAACCCTGCGATATGTGGCGAAAGCTTAATAGAGTCAACCCTTGCTAACGGAGAATCTTTTTGCACTGGTTCTTTTTCCAGCACATCAAGGTAAGCACCAGCAATTTGTTTTGCTTCCACTGCTTCGACCAGATCTTCTTCATGAATAATTCCGCCTCTTGCTGAATTAATTACATATGCATGTGGCTTCATTAGCGGGAACTTTTTACGATTAATCAGGTGTTTTGTTGCTTTGTTCAACGGTACATGAATGGAAACAAAGTCGGACTCCTTTAGTAACTCGTCCATTTCCACTTGTTTGATTCCGGTTTCCTGAATGACATGATCAAAAGGAGCAATAAACGGGTCATAACCAATCACGTTCATTCCAAACGCTTTTGCCCGCTTCGCTACACGATGAGCGATTTCCCCCATACCGACAAGTCCAAGGGTCCGTTTACTCAGTTCATACCCTGTGAAGAATTTACGATTCCAGTTTCCCTCACGTACATCTGCATCCGCAGCTGCAAGTGGTCGAGAAGCATCAAGCATCGCCGCCATTACGTATTCTGCAACAGAAGTAGCATTTGCATTCCGAGCAGAGATTACAGGGATACCCCTTTCCCTCGCACCTTGCAAATCGATATTATCAAGCCCGACACCCAGACGGCCAATTACCTGCGTTTTCTTTGCAGCTTCAAGAAACTCTGTATCTACTTTCGTCTCATTACGAACGATTAATGCATCATATCCCGGAAGTAAACGCAGCAATTCCTCTCTTTTCCGGCTTAATTCCATATCGTAATCCACCGTATATCCCTTTCTTCTCAATTCTTCAATCCCGTCTTCCCACATTAGTTCTGTTACAAGAATTTTCATGTAACTCCCTCTCCCCTCTTACGATAGAATTATCTGTAAATTATGTATCATTTTTTTATTATACTGCCCAACTTTCAATTTGACAACGTATATTATTTATCACGCATTAACGGTCTGTAATACCCCTACCTCTAAACAGGAGGGAAGGAAACCCCAACCGAATGAAGTTTCACTTTATCGCTAGATATTTTGTGTAACTCATACAATTAATTTTAGAACAGAGGAACAGCTCCCTTTTTCCGTTCTTTTGCTAATTCGAAACCAGATACCTGCCCCTTCTCCTAATTATTTGTGCATAATAACCATAGAAATTAAAAGGAATGTGCGCTATGGTGAATTAAAATCTTTAGGTAAAGTAATACAAAGTTGGATAAGGAGAGGTGTAAATGACAGAAAAATTGTTAGATAAAGAAGTGCTGATGAATTATGTTAATGGTGAGTGGATTGAAGCGAATGAAACAACAGATGTAATTAACCCGGCAACTGGAGAAAGTATTATTAAAGTCCCTCTTTCTTCTCAGGAGGATGTGGATCAGGCAGTGAAAGCTGCAAAAGCTGCACAAAAAGAATGGGCACTCGTGCCAGCACCTATGAGAGCAGAAGTTTTATTTGAAGTGGGCAGGATCATGAAAGAAAAGAAAGAACATTTATCTAAGCTGCTCACGATGGAAAATGGAAAAGTACTCGAAGAAGCTCGTGGAGAAGTTCAAGAAGGAATCGATATGGCATATTATATGGCTGGGGAAGGACGTCGTCTTTTTGGCCAGACAACAAATGCCGAATTAAAAGATAAATTCGCAATGAGTGTACGAGCCCCAATTGGTGTTGTTGGTCTGATCACACCTTGGAATTTCCCAATTGCAATTGCTACATGGAAATCCTTTCCGGCAATTGTCGCAGGTAATGCTGTCGTTTGGAAGCCCGCAACAGAAACACCTTTAATGGCGAATGAACTGATGAAGATTTTTATTGAGGCTGGTCTTCCTAAGGGAGTTTTAAACGTTGTGTTTGGATCTGGAGGAACCGTTGGAGATGCTCTTGTGAACCATAAAGATATTCGGGTCATTTCATTTACAGGTTCGAATGATACAGGAAGACGCATCGCAGCTAAATGCGGAGAGCAATTGAAAAAAGTTTCCCTTGAAATGGGTGGCAAAAATGCAGTAACTGTCATGGATGATGCAGATTTGGAACTTGCTGCAGAAGGAATCGTATGGAGTGCATTCGGTACGAGCGGGCAGAGATGTACAGCATGTAGCCGTGTAATTGTACATGAAGCTGTGAAAGAGGACCTCGAACAACTCATATTAAAGAAAATAAAAGAGTTAAAAATTGGAAACGGATTGCATAATGACGTTAAGGTCGGACCAATCATCAATAAAGCTGGTTTGGAAAAAATTAAGTCCTATATAAAAATCGGCAAAGATGAAGGCGCAAAACTAATTGCTGGGGGAAATGAACTAACTGGAGATGAGTATGCTGCAGGTTTATACTTTGAACCAACTGTGTTTACGGATGCAACAATTGATATGAGGATTTCTCAAGAAGAAATTTTTGGTCCAGTTGTATCATTAATTCCTGTTGGATCGTTTGAAGAGGCTATAGAAGTCAATAACAGCGTGGAATACGGTTTATCCAGCTCTATTTTCACTCGGGATGTGAATAAAGTATTTAAGGCGCAAAGAGATTTAGATACTGGAATTGTATACGTAAACGCGGGGACAACTGGAGCAGAAATTCATCTGCCGTTCGGTGGAACAAAAGGTACTGGAAATGGTCATCGTGACTCCGGTATTCAAGCTTTAGATGTTTTCACAGAATGGAAAGCAGTCTATGTAGATTATAGCGGAAAGTTACAACGTGCCCAGATTGATGTAGAGTAATTTTTTAAAAAGTAATTGCACACGCGGATAAATTCAAACAACCTATGCTTTAACGGTCAACACTCAACACCTGATTTTGTTTTATTGAACAGGTATCGGTTGTTGGCCTTTTTTTATTTTTTTCTCTAATCCAAATAATATATGATAGACTAATAGAAAACCTATACTGCCCATACAGATTGGTAGTTGATTCTATTAAATCCTCAGGTGGTGCTTCAAGATTGAATAAGAAGACACGCAATACGTATCTTGTCGTTATATTCGTCATGCTTATGTGGGGGATAAATGTATCTGCCCTTAAAGTAATTGTTGAAAACTTTATGCCAATTACAATTACCTCCTTACGAATTCTAACTGCTGGGTTGGTTGTATTTATCATATTAACCTTTACAAAGTTGGTAAGACTTCCCAAGAATAAAGAATGGTTTTATGTAGTCGGCGGATCTATCTTTAGTGTGGTCATGCATCATTATTTTTTAGCAAGCGGCCTAACGATGACAAGTGCGACAAATGCTGGGTTGATTTTAGGTATGGGACCAGTTTTAACCGTTATCTTTGCAACGATCATTTTAAAAAGAAAACCAACGATACTTCAATTTATCGGTTTTATCTTAGGTTTTATTGGTGTGAGCTTCACAGTGTTAGCAGGAAATGGAGGACTAAATACAATTAACATCGGCGATTTTTATATTTTATTGGCGATCCTTGCTCAGGCACTTAGTTTTATCGTCATCAAGCAAGCAGCAGAAACAATGGATCCAAGACTGCTGACTGGTTACATGTTAGTGATTGGCTCTGTCGTTCTATTTGTGATTAGTCTTGGGACAGAGCCAAAGGGGATCGCTTCTTTAGGCAATGTCAATTACTCCATCTGGCTCGTATTTCTTTTTTCAGCTATTATTGCAACTGGAGTTGGCCATATGACCTACAATTATGCCATTAGTCAATTGGGACCAGCGGAAACGTCTATCTTTTTAAATTTAAATACATTTTTCTCCCTTATTGGGGCAGCAATCTTCCTAAATGAAGCCATTCTATTTTCGCATTTTATCGGACTCATTTTTATTGTTTCAGGTGTAATCTTTGGTTCCGGAGGTTTGGAAGCATGGATGATTCAGCGAAGAAGAAAGCATATATTCAAGAAACGATGATGATAACTAGAACTGGGAAGGATAAGGGGGATTTAAAGTAATACGCCCCCTCTACTTCAAGAATATATTTCCTACAAATTTATCAACTTGAATTTCGATTGTTTACCCGAAAAATTGATGAAATGAATAACATTCTTAACTTCGCGAGTTGTACGATGAGGAGCGCTGGACTATAAAACTACCTAATTATCGTGCTATCTTCTAATTAGATAGTTTTCTATACTACAGTGTATACCTCTCTCTATGGTATTTCTATTATTTTTTTACGGGATTATGTGGGGAATGCAGTTGATTTGGATGGGTGAGAACGAAAAAAATGAAAATGAAGAAGTTATTAAACACTTTCACTACTTCACTTCTTGCAAATTTATAACAGACTCCGCATAATAACAATCTGTTTTAGTCTTTTTTGCTTGTGCAATGCCTCCAAGTCAAATCATAAAGATTCTTCTTGGTAGTTTCTTTAAAACACTTCTCATCTAAGTTATTCTTTTTCTTTATGCGCCTTCATGTTATTTTATATTGAGTAAGAAAACTAGTACTTAGGAGATGAGAAACATGCTTATAGGTGGGATTGAAGCAGGTGGTACCAAATTTGTATGTGCTGTTGGCGATGAATCTGGCAATGTTTTAGACAAGGTAACATTCCCTACAGAAGACCCTGTAAATACACTGGGTGCAGCAAAGCAATTCTTCAACAATTATAATATCCAAGCACTAGGCGTAGGAAGTTTTGGTCCTGTTGACTTGAATAAAAAAAGTAAAACATTTGGCAGGATTTTAAACACACCGAAGCTAGAATGGAAGCAGTACCGTCTATTAGATCAGCTAAAACTAGATTATAATATACCAATAACGTTAGATACGGATGTCAATGCTGCAGCATTAGGAGAATTCAAATATGGTGCTGCAAAAAATGCTGCTAGTGTCCTTTATATCACTGTAGGCACAGGTATTGGAGCCGGATTTGTGAAAGACGGACAGACTTATATTGGCAAAAATCATCCCGAGATGGGACACATCTTTATTCAGCAAAGAAAAGACGATAATTTTGAAGGAAACTGTCCTTACCATGGTACCTGTTTAGAAGGTTTGGCTTCAGGACCAGCGATTGAAAAGCGCTTTGGTAAAAAAGGAGATTTATTAGGAACAGATCATGTTGCATGGGAAATGACAGCAGACTATTTAGCACAAGCTATCATTAATTATCTTCTTATTCTTTCTCCTGAAAAAGTAATCATTGGTGGTGGCGTAATGAAACAGGAGCAGCTATATCCACTTATTCGTAAAAAAGTAATGGCATTGTCGAATACATACATGCAGCTTGAAAATTTGGATGAAATGATTGTAGCACCTACATTAAATGATGAACAGGGGATTAAAGGTGCTATTGCACTGGCTTTGTTGGGCTGAATGGGAAAAACTGAGACATAACTCATAAACAGTCATGAGTATCGAAAAAAGGTTCCGATCATTTGTGACGGAACCTTTTTTGTAAGGTGATTTTCATGAACTATCAGTTGGTTTCTGTTCATAGCAGTGGAATTTTTCAATTCTACCATCACGAATGTAAATTCCAACTAATTTTCTACTTTGTCCACACCCTCACTACCTTTTTTGTTTCTATCCATTACAATAATTCTTTAAATTTATTTACGACGTTTTCTACAGTAAAGCCGTATTCTTCAATTACTTGGTCTCCTGGAGCCGATGCGCCGAATGTGTCGATGCTCATTACAGCACCCTCACTTCCTGCATATTCTCTCCATCCAAGTTTAGAGCCCATTTCGACTGTTAATCGTTTTTGTAGTTTGCTAGGCAGTACGCTTTCTTGATATTCTACTGATTGTTTATCAAAAAGGTCCCATGATGGCATGCTTACAACATTTACATGGATACCTTCTTCAGCTAAACGAGCTTGAGCTTCAATTGATAAAGAAACCTCAGAACCGGCTGCAATGATAATCCCAACTGCTTCATCTGAAGCTTTGGAAACGATATAAGCTCCTTTACGGACGCCCTCATTTGCCAACGTTTCTGTCGCTTGTAAAGTAGGTAAGCCTTGTCTACCTAACACTAGCATTGTTGGATGACCTTTTTCTTCCACAGCTATTTTCCATGCTTCTCTTGTTTCATTTGCATCTGCAGGTCGAATAACAGAAATCCCTGGCATTGCTCTAAATGCAGCAAGCTGTTCAACGGGTTGATGAGTAGGTCCATCCTGTCCAACTGCAATCGTATCGTGCGTAAACACATATGTTACTGGTAGTTCCATCAAGGAAGCTAGTCTGATTGCTGGACGCAAGTAATCTGAGAAAACAAAGAATGTACTCACGAATGGACGTAAATGATGCAGTGCAAGTCCGTTGGCAATAGCTCCCATCGCAAATTCCCGTACACCAAATCGAATATTTCTTCCAGAATAATCCTGACTATTAAGGTCAACGTGATCTTTTAACCTTGTTTTTGTTGATGAATCTAGGTCAGCAGATCCACCAACTAATTCAGGTAATTTACCAGCTAGTATATTCAATGTTTCACTGGCTGCAACCCGTGTCGCAAGTGTTTCGCCTTCTTTATGTTCAGGGAGTTCATTACTCCAATCAACCGGAAGCTCACCATCTATGATTCGCTTTAGTTTTTCAGCAAGTTCTGGATATTCATCCTGATATGCAGCGAGTAGGTCATTCCATTCTTTTTCTTTTTGTATTCCGTTCTCTTTAATACTGCTAAAGTCTTCATATACTTCTTGTGGCACATGAAATTCTTTGTGTTCCCAGTTATAGAATTTTTTCGTACGTTCGATTTCTTCTCTGCCTAAAGGGTCACTGTGTGCATCACTTGTTCCTTGTAAAGACGGTGAACCGTAACCAATAACAGTTTTCACTTCAATAATAGTCGGTCGATTTTCATCTGCTTTCGCTTCTGACAATGCCTTATGAACAGCTTCAATATCATTTCCATCTTCAACATATAAATATTGCCAGTTACACGATTCAAAACGTTTTTTAATATCTTCAGAAAATGCCAAGTCTAGACCACCATCTAAACTTATATCATTTGAATCATATAACACAATTAAACGTCCTAGTTTCAAGTGTCCTGCAAGTGATGCAGCTTCATAAGATACTCCTTCCATTAAGTCTCCATCACCACAAATTGAGTATGTGTAATGGTCTACAATTGGAAAATCATTTTTATTATATGTTTCCGCCAAATGCCTCTCAGCTAAAGCCATTCCAACACTCACAGGTATACCTTGTCCAAGTGGTCCTGTAGTTGCTTCAACTCCAGGAGTTATTCCATACTCCGGATGACCAGGTGTTTTACTTCCCCACTGTCTTGTATTCTTTAGATCCTCTATCGTTACATCGTACCCTGAAAGGTGCAGCAAATTATACAATAAATTAGAACCATGTCCAGCTGATAATACAAATCTATCGCGATTGAACCAGTTCGGATTTTCGGGGTTAATATTCATAACATTCTTCCAAAGGCTATATGCCATAGGAGCTGCACCCATTGGCATTCCTGGATGTCCGTGTTGTGCTTTTTCCACACTGTCAATTGTTAACGTACGAATTGTGTTAATCGATAACTCAGAAATCCTTGAACTTCTTGTAATCATATTAAATTCCTCCAGTATTTTTTAATTCCCAGATGCTGAGGTTTTATACGATAACCCTCAGCACCATTTAAACTAGAACACGTTAAACGAACTTATCTTGTTTCTGTCTTTTTCTTTTTCACAGGTATTGCCATTAATGCAAGGATGACAATTAAACTAATTGTAATGGCAACTGGTCCTGCATAATTAGCCAATGAACCAAAGAATATTCCAGATACACCGAAGTCAGCATCAGAGAATGTTGTATTTGCGAATCCTAAATCACCAAGTACTGGCATTAAGAACACTGGAAGGAATGAAATAACTACCCCATTGACAAAGGATCCAATAACAGAGCCTTTAAAGCCACCGGTAGCGTTACCAAAAACACCTGCAGCTGCTCCTGTAAAAAAGTGAGGTACAACACCTGGTAAAATAATAACACCACCAGTGAAAATCATAATTATCATACTGAATATTCCACCTAAGAAACTTGCAAAGAATCCAATTAATACTGCATTTGGTGCATATGGATAAATAATCGGAACATCAAGTGCTGGTTTAGCATTTGGTACAAGTTTAGTGGATATCCCTTTAAAGGCAGGTACAATTTCTGACAATACTAAACGAACTCCAGATAGGATAATGAATACACCTGCAGCAAAACTACCTGCTTGAATTAGAGAGAATACAAGGAAGTTTGTACCTTCGCTTAGCTCTGCTTCAATATAAGCAGGTCCTGCAAAAAGTGCTACAATTACGTACATGACAACCATTGTTAATGCAATGCTTACTGTACTGTCTCGTAAAAACCCTAACCCTTTTGGAAAGTTAATATTCTCCGTAGAGTTTTCTTTGCTTCCTTTAAATAATTTACCAACTAAAGCACTTGCAGCATAACCGACAGCACTGAAGTGACCTAATGCAACATTATCATTCCCAGTTAACTGTCGCATAAACGGCTGAAGAATAGCTGGTGACAACGTCATTACAATACCAAGTGCAACAGAACCTGCAGCAATCAACCCAATTGTATCAAAGCCCGCAACAACCATAATTACGGCTAACATCGCCGCAAGGTAGAGTGTATGATGACCAGTTAAGAAAATATATTTGAATCGGGTAAATCTTGCTATAAGGATGTTGACAACCATACCAAAAAACATAATTAATGCTGTATTTGTACCATACTCTGATAATGCAAGAGCAACAATAGCCTCATTATTGGGAACAACTCCAGTAACATTAAATGCTTGCTCAAACATAGCGCCAAATGGTACCAACGCAGATTCAAGAATTCCTGCACCTGCTGAAATAACAAGGAAACCTACGAATGTTTTGGTAGTTCCCTTTACGGTATCCGACATATTCTTTTTTTGCGCTAATAAGCCAGTTAAGGCAATGAGTGCTACTAGAATGGCTGGTTGACTTAAAATATCAATTAACGTCTGCATTTCTTTACCCCCTTATTTTGTTTTAAATTAGATCAATCCTTTTTTCTCCAAAACTTGTGTTACTTTAGTTCTTAATTCATCCATATCAATGATGCTTTCCATCACAACAACCTCACCTAGATGTGCTCCACCTTCAGCAATATCTTTAGCAAGAAAGAAGACATCCGCATCTCCAGGTGTTGCTGAGCTTAAATCAGAATGAGATACTTCCACCCCTGTCACACCAAGCTCACTTAAAATTTGATTGATATTCATTTCTACCATAAAACTAGTTCCTAAACCTGATCCACAAACCGCTAAAAATTTCATTATTTGTCCTCTCCCTTTTTTATAATTTCGATTACTTGCTCTGCAGTTTCAGCAGCTTTCATTGCCTCAAGTAACTCATCATCACCTAATATTTTTGTTAATTGTGCAAGTGCCTTAAGATGTGCTTCACTATCGATAGCAGCTAAACAGATAAAAATATCAATTTTATGATTATCCTGATCTAGAAGCAATACAGGAGTCTTTGTCCTTAAAAAAGATATCCCCAGCTGGTTCACACCGTTTTCTGGTCTAGCATGCGGAATAGCTATTCCTTTACCGATATGAATATAAGCTCCAATTTCTTCTACATTTGTTATCATGGAATCTACATACTTACGTTGTACTTTATTGGATTCTACCAATGGTTGTGATGCTTTAATAATAGCATCCCTCCAATCCATCTTTTCATCCGTAAAATGGATTGTGTCTTTCGTCAAGAGCTCTGATAACATTGGCTTGTTCATCCCCTTATTTTTGTTTTGTACATATAATAAATTGACGAGCTCAGAAAATAGTTGATTTTCATCTTTTACTTCAGTATTCCTTTTAATAATTTCCATCAATTGCTCAACGGTGAATTGTCCATCGAATCTTGGGAATTTCTGTAATACCTCACGAATTAAATAGTACTTATCTACTTGTGATAGCAACGTCTTTACAACGAATACTGGCTTTACTGATTCAACCTTAATGGTCGAAAATACGACATCATAGTTCGTTGGGGGTATGTCTTCAAACTTGTCACGATTGTGTATTCTAGAAAATCGGATAGCAGGAAACAACTCTTTTAATTGTGCTTCAAGCATGATGGATGAGCTTAGTCCATTGGAACAAATGATTAATCCTGTTAATTTTTCTGCATATAGATAATTTCCGCTACCTAGGTAGCCACCAAAATGCATAGTGAAAAAACCAATCTCAGATTCGCTGATTTCTTTCCCTGTCCAAAGAGCCAGCGGGGACAATGAACGCTTCACAAACTGAAAAAGATCCGGATACTCTCTCTTTATTCTTTCACTCAATTCATTGAAAAGCGGAATTTCAAATGTAATTCTAAAGAACGCTGGAACAAGATGGTTGTATAAACTTCTTTTCAAAAATGCTTTATCCTCAATTGGAAGTAATGTGTTTTTCTCAAATTCGTCGATAATTTGTCCTGCTAACATTTCTAATGTTGGACTAGCTTGACTATTAACTATCTCAAGCGTTACGAGTAACTGTATCGTTACAAAATAACCTTCATCCTCACCTCCCTCAAGAAATAACCTCCTCGATAACTCTTTCCCATGTTTATACATGCTCTGTCTTTCAAGCATTTGTTTTTCTAAGTTCGTAAAGTGTAATTCTTCCTTTCCCGCGCGAACTCTCAAGAGGGCAAGGTGGATTAACATCTCTGTCTTTCTACTCTTAACTAAACTTATCTCATTTGTTTGCAGGTATTGATTAATAATTTGTTGTGTTTCAACGAGGATTTCTACCTTCCCCCATGACTTAAGTGCCAAAATAATTATTTCTTTCCCGAGTGGTTGAGAAAGTAAATGATTTACGCTAAAGATTGCTAATCTCCGCTTATCCATTTCAGTCCCAGCCATATGATACCCGTCCATACGAGTGTATAGGAACTTTACATTCCGCTTTTCACAAATTTCTTTTAGCCTTCTTACATCTGTAAGTGCTGTATTTTTACTTACACCCAGTAATAATTGAAAATGGTAATTAGAAACAGGCTCTTTTCGAATAAATGTGTACAAATAAATTAAGTATGGCCTGTCTTGTTCCGATATAATGAATTGATTGCCATTAATATCTAAGTAGTTTGTTTTGACTAAATTTCTTAATCTTTCGTCAATAAAAAGCAACTGATTGGAAATTTTAATTCCCGGCAAATCTTTATTGCCCAGTGCAAGATTTACTTTTTCCAAATCATATTGGAGTTGACGTTCGGATAAGTTTAATTGCATCATTATTTCTTGCCTCGTTATTTTTTCATGTTTTGTTAATTCTTCAAACAGTTTATAGGATCGTTGGTCAAACAATAGTATCCCTCCACCTCTTTTTTTAATTATAAAACGTTTCCAACGTTGCTACAATCACCATTGGGCACAATGATTGCAAGGGTTTCCAACATCATTTGGGCTGTTCATTAGGTTGTTTTATTTCAATACCCTATTATACTTTAAGGCGATGAGGCAATATATAAGAGGGCAGAAAAAGCTAATCATAGAAAAAATGATGGAGGTTCGTTTACTAATAGATATTAAGGCAATTGCACTTGACATGGATGGAACACTATTAAATGATAAAAATACTGTTTCTGATGAGCTAGTAAAACTATTTTGTGAATTATGTAACCAAAATATACGCATTTTTATAGCAACTGGCCGAACGAAACAAGAAATATATAAAGTCCTACCCGAAAAGCTTCCTATTGACGGATTCGTCTCAGCAAATGGTATGAGCTGTTTCACGAATCATAAAGATATTTCCCAGCACACCTTACCTGCAGACCTCGTCAAAACTGTTCTGACTAATGCCCGCAAAAGAAATTTATATTATGAAATTCACCCCAAAAACGGAAGCAGATTTGCATTAAAAGAAGATAAAGAAACCTTGGAGAAAGAACTACATTTACCAAGACCTGACACACTCTTAAATAATAAGTACATTGCCAGAGTCGAATCTGTTCAAAATGAAATGAAATGGATTGATGAAATTAGTTATGAAGATAATTTAAAGATTTATTTCTTCAGCATGAACACGGAAATAATTAATAACTGGAAACATACATTAAAGGAGATAAGACAGAAGACAGATTTCTCCCTCTTTTCTTCATCCCTGCACAATGCTGAAATAATGGTTAGCAATGTGTCAAAAGCAACGGGTATTGAAATGTTATTGAAAGAGTATAATTTATCAAAAGAAAATTTGATGGCAATCGGAGACGGTGAAAATGATTTGCCAATGTTTGAACTCGCAGCCTATAGTATAGCAATGAAGAATGCTGAAGATACGATACAGGAATAGGCGGATGAAATAACTAAATATTCTTTTCAGGAAAATGGATTAAATAAGTGTTTGGTTGAGAAACTAAAAGTAATTCAGTTTACCTAATCTAGTTTAATCATAAAAATAGCTATTACTTTAATGTTTCATAACACTTGAATTTTTGATTTTATAAGACGATTATTTCGGTAGATACTTATTATGTTTATACAAACGCAAAATTTCATACATCCTTATAAATAAGCCTTATTACTATTCCAAGTAATAAGGCTTATTTCATTTAAGTATGAGAAACAACCAACTCCGCTTCACCGGTAAGCTCATATGTTTCAACACTATGTGGGATTACAAAGTGACTCCCCTTCTCTATTTCAAAATCCTGACCATTCACTGTTAGCTTTGCTTGACCTGCAATGACACTCACCTGTAAAAAGTCCTCATCCATCGTAAGTGCAGCATTACCGTTTAACTCCCAGTGATACACAGAAAAATACTTCTCTTCCACCAATTCCTTAACTGTTAAATCTCCTACCACATTTTCCGTTTGTTCTACCTCTGCATCTTGATGTGGAACTGTTGTTACTTGTTTTGCACGTTCTAAATGCAGTTCACGCTTATTCCCCGCCACATCTGTTCGGTCATAATCATATACTCGATACGTAATGTCTGAACTTTGTTGTATTTCCAAGATTACAATACCTTTTCCAATTGCATGAATCGTACCACTTGGAACATATACAAAATCTCCTGCCTTTACACTGACACGGCGTAACAATTGATCCCATTCACCACGATTGATCATATCTTCAAGTTCTTCTTGTGTCGTTGCATGATGTCCTAACACAAGCTCCGCACCCTCTTCTGCACTTAAAACATACCAGCACTCTGTCTTTCCATATGGTACGTCTTCTACTTCTTGTGCAAATTGATCATTCGGGTGTACTTGCACGGACAGGTCATCAGCTGCATCTAAAATTTTTACTAATAAAGGATAATCACCCTCATAGTCTTTACGCCTATTAAATAATTCACCATGCGACATCCAAGCATCTGATAAAGTCTTTCCCTTTAATGGACCATTCTCTATAATGCTTGGTCCATTGGGATGAGCAGAGACAACCCAAGCCTCACCAGTGTGTTCATAAGGAATGTCATAATTAAATTGTGTATTTAGTTTTTGTCCACCCCAGATTCTTTCTTGAAATACAGGTTGTAGAAAAATAGGTTCGTTATACATAGTGACCTCCATTAATCTAATTTTTCTTTTATGTACAGTGTCATTCTATCATAAGAGGAACAGAAGAAAACACAAGGTTCCCTTCTGTCATTTTAGTAGATAGCCCCTCAAACTAGCTTATCGTATCTAACAGCTCATAAGCTTCTTCTGAACTGCGCACATTCAAAAGCTGCTCTCTAAACTCTTCGTCCATCAATTTACGGGATAACATTTGTAAAATCTTTAAATGAGTGTCTCCAGCACTTTCCTCTGGTACTGCAATCATAAAGATGAGCTTCGCCTTCGTTCCGTCTAAACTTTGCCAGTCAACACCGTCTCGCTTAATACCAAATGCAACCGCAGGGCGTTTCACTGTGTTTGACTTGCCGTGCGGAATTGCGATATTCATACCGAGTCCTGTTGTGCTTTGACTTTCACGATTTAAAATTGCTTGTCTAAAAACCTCTTTCGAATTTAAAATTCCGGATGCATCAAACTTTCCAATAAGCTCATCGATAACATCATCACGAGTTTCACCAGCTAAATCCGTTTCAATTAAATCAATATTCGTAATAGAGGTTAGTTTATTGATTTCTTCTATTTCAACTTCCTCGGATTCAGCATCTTCTTGAACTTCCTCATTTAAATCACCGATCGTACCTCCACCTGCCACTGCAAGAGTTGACTCGTCAACCACGTCTTTCTTCAAGAAGTTAACCATAAATGCCGTTACAATAACTCCAATAATGGATGCAATAAAGAACATCGCTACATTATCTACCGCACCTAACACAGCTACGATTGGTCCACCATGGGCAACCCGATCACCTACATTACCAATCATCGCAATAACGGATCCAACCATAGAACCAACAACAATACTTGGTATTACACGAAGTGGATCTTGTGCTGCGAATGGTATCGCACCTTCTGTAATGCCAAAAAGGCCCATCGTAAAAGAGGCTTTTCCAGCTTCTTTTTCATTATCTAGATATTTTTTCTTATTCATCATCGTTGCTAGTCCCATTCCAATTGGTGGGATACAAATAGCAACAGCAATTGGTCCCATAATTTCATAGTTACCTTCTGCTATCATGGCAGATCCAAATAAGAAAGCAACTTTATTGAATGGTCCACCCATATCTATCGCAATCATCGCACCAAGAATAAGTGCCAATAAAATCGAGCTTGATCCTTCCATACCTGCAAGCCATACCGTTAACGCCTCAAAGATTTGTGCAACTGGTGCACCGATAACAAAGATAAATAATAATCCAACAATAAAGGATGCAATAATTGGAATAAATATGATCGGCATAACAGGTTGAACAGCTTTTGGTACTTTAATTTTCTTAATAGCCAATGCAACATAACCAGCTAGAAAACCAGCAATAATCCCACCGATAAAACCTGCGCCAGCTTCACTACCGTAAAAACTTCCGTTAGCAGCAATATAACCACCAATCATACCTGGTACAAGGCCTGGTCTATCAGCAATACTTACAGCAATGAATCCAGCTAATATCGGAACCATAAACATAAATGCTGTACTGCCAAGAGATTCAATTTGTTTCCAGATCGAATCTTCCGGTATCACGATTCCACCTGGAGTTTGCTCTCCACCAAGTGTCAATGCAATCGCAATCAATAAACCACCGACAACAATAAATGGCACCATATAGGAAACACCATTCATTAGATGTTTATAAATAGGATTTTCCTTTTTCTTACGTTCGTTCTTAATATTTTCTGCATCTCTTAATGCAGGACGATAAATAGCTACATCACCACTTTGGATTTGTTCAATCAATTCCTTTGGTTTACGAATTCCATCCTGTACACCTGTCACAATCAGTTTCTTCCCTACAAAACGTTCCTTTGATACCTCTTTATCAGCAGCAATAATAATTGCATCTGCTTCTTCGATATCTTGTTCCGTTAATGGATTCTCTACACCAATTGATCCTTGCGTCTCCACTTTTATGTCAATACCCATTTCTTCGCCTGCTTTTTGTAAATTTTCTGCAGCCATGTACGTATGAGCAATTCCAACTGGACAAGCTGTCACAGCTAATACTTTCATCATGTATCCTCCTTGAAAAGTAATTGCGTTCTAAACTTATTATAACTCTAGCTTGTCCATGAATAAGTTTTTATTTTTACCGGAACTAGTGGTAATAAATGATCAATTAGACCTTACCATACATAAAAAAGAAAGCAGGCTTAATAACCTACTCTCTTCTCTAAAACGTCTATAAATGTTTGCATGTTTTGCACATTTGCTAGTTCCTTCCCTATTAACGGTTCCTCGCTGATTGCTGCAATTTGTCCGATAACTTCCCTAGTTATTTTTTGATCGGCATTTGCTATTGCAAGCATGAAGACAACAGAGACAAATTCATTTCCCCATTCAATCGGATCCTTCAAAACAGCTACTGCGATCGCCGATTTTTTTATAAGAACAGGATCAGCGTGTGGTATAGCAATACCTCCGCCAATTGAGGTTGCAGATTTTCTTTCTCTAAGTAGTGCGCTATGAGTAAAGTTTTCCTTTACATATCCTTTTTGAATCAGTGCATTTCCGAGTAACTCAACTACTTCATAACGATGTTCCCTGTCCACTTCGAGGAAGAACAAATCTTTAGAGATGAAGCTTTGAATTAAAGAACCGCTACTTTTTTCAACCTTATGATCTAGCTCATCCAAAAACTGACTAAGCTTTTCCTTATCTTTTGTCTCCAGCAAAGGAGAAATAACAATAAAGGGTACCTCCACTTTTTCTAGTGGAACGGTAGAAATAATAAAATCTACTTCTTTTGTCTTTAAAACTTGATCTATCTCTGCTCTACTTATACAAGCGACAATTTCAATTCCCTTATAATTTTGAGCAATTTTAGCCTCAAGTAAATGGGACATCCCTACACCCATATGACAGACAATTAAAGTTTTCCTACGTTCATTTTTGAATCCTTCCATTCTTTCTATAGAGGCTTGGAAATGTAAAACGAGATATGCAGCCTCATCCTCTTTAATATCAAGATTATATGTTTGCCTTATCTCTCCCAATGCCAAAATAATCATGCTAAACATGTACGGGTACATCTTTTTAATTTCAAGTAACATTGGGTTCGTAATGGGAAAACCATATCGGATGCGATTAATCACAGAATGCATATGCACAACTAATCCTTTTTCTAGTACCGCATCTTTTTTAAATGGAAACAATGTTAGTTTGCTTAGCTTCCTAATTAGATTAGATACTACTTCCAGTAAAAAGGAATCGGAACTTAATTTATCATTTAGACCGTCTTCAGTCACCTTACTGCTTATAAGATGCCAAGTAAAATAAACACGTTCATCTGCAGGAAAAGAAATTCGAAATACGGCTTCCAGTTGTTCAAAAAAAGAGACAGCATAGCGATACTCTTCCTGACCAAAAACGTGTACTTTTTCTTTTTCATTAACAAGCACAGGCGATTTTTGTCTCGTACGCTTTAGCATAATGAGAGCATGTACAAGGAGACTCTCCATTGCTTCATCTGTAAAAGATAAACGATAGTTCAGCCGCAGATCACGCAACGCTTTCTTAATTGTCGTAATCTCATGGGGCAAAAATAAATCAAGGACGTATTTTCGATCGGCCGTTGAAACTAGTAGCGGCAGCCGTGATAATGCTTGGCGTTTCTGCAATTCTGTCCCCTTAATCATGTGCCCAAGCCCTGGTTTAGAAATCAATTCCAGGTCAAAAGACGCTAACCAATGCTGTATGTTGTCCAATTCTTTCTTAATCACAGTCTTTGCCACATAATATTTATTTACAAAGGCTTGGATTGTAACCGGATTATTACTTGTAAGTAATTGAAAAGCAATTTCTATAATTCGCTCTCCCTTACCTTGAAAAGGAGACGTTGATAAAAGCAAGTGCAATACTTCTATACGTTCCGTTTCATCCATTTCAAGCGTAACACCAACACCTGGCTTTCGCTCGATACTGCCATTTGACACCTCGACTAAATATAAATCAATTTGTTTTAAATCATTTCGCACTGTCTTCTCTGAACAATCTAGTCGCGAGGCAAGTTCTTGGATAAGGAGCGGGACTTGATATTCAGTTAAAAGTATTTTTAGAAGTTCTTTTTGTCTTTCATTCATAGTTTATCTACTCCTATGTAAGAGTTTAGACTAATAGGTGATGAAGAAGCAATGAATATCTACAGGGGAAGTTATGAACTGAGGATATTTGGGCAGATTAAGATGTATACATTTTGCAAGCAAAAGGAGGCGAATTCTTTGTCTGATTTTTGTCCGATGCCGTGGCCTGAGGAACCGGTCCCAAAAGACGTTAGAGAGTGCAAGGAATGCGGGTTATACCTACAAGGCTCACGTATGGTGTGGGGTGAAGGACATCCAAATGCACCTATTATGGTTATTCTTGATAATCCTGGTGCACGTGAAGACCGTGAAGGTAATGCATATGTTTGTGGTACAAGGCAGACACTTCAGCAGGGTGCCAAAGAGGTTGGACTAGAAATGGAGGAATTGTATATTACATACATTTTAAAAAGAAGGCCGGTACGTGCTTATGATAAAGAGCTAGTCCGACAAGTCTGTATGATGCACTTGACTCAGCAGCTTCAACTTAAACAGCCAGATTTTATTCTCTGTTTAGGAAACGTTGCAGTCCAATCTTTTTTCCAAGATCCCGATGTAGATGTAAAATCACTGCGCGGCTTCATGCATGAAATACATGGGTTTAAGACAGCGGTGGCTTATCATCCATTGGCTGTCAGACGCCGCCCGAATTTACGCTCATTATTTATTGAGGATTTAACGTTTATTGCCAGTCACTACCGTGAAATGCAGTCTTAAGGGATTCAACTCATTTCTTTACTGTAAAACCTTGCTCGGAATGAAACAGGCTTGCCGCTCCTTTCCAACTAAAAATCCGAGGTTAGCTTCTTCATCATAGAATTCACCATCAATTATTACAGCAAGGTCCAGCATTATTCAGCTGGGGACAGAATAAAATAAAATCCGTAATTGAAATCGCTTACAAATTGGTGTATATTTTAGATTAATAGATAGAGAATATTATATCAACCAAGAATTTTCCATATATTAAAAAAGGAGGATGTTAGATGGGAAAAGTTAAAAACAGATGGTTAATTGCTGCTTCAGCCTTAGGTATTCATCTTTCCATTGGTTCTGCTTATGCATGGAGTGTGTTTACAAATCCTATGGTCGAGCAGTACGGATGGGACACGGCGCAGGTATCTACAGCATTCAGTATCGCAATTTTCTTTTTAGGAATGTCCGCCGCTTTTATGGGTAGATTTGTAGAGAAGCATGGTCCTAAAAAATCCGGGATGCTTTCTGCCTTATTTTTCAGCGTTGGAGTCGCTGGTTCGGGACTTGCTACATTAACAGAATCCTTACTATTATTATACTTATTCTATGGTGTTATTGGTGGGATTGGGCTCGGAATTGGTTACATCGCGCCGGTTTCTACACTTGTGAAATGGTTTCCGGATCGCAGGGGGCTTGCTACTGGACTAGCTATTATGGGATTTGGATTTGCGGCAATGATTTCCGGCCCTCTTGCTGCAGCGTTAATTGACGCAATCAATATTCCCGCCACCTTCTTTATATTAGGAGTAATATACTTTACTGTCATGAACCTTTCCTCCCTTTATTTAGCGCCGCCACCAAAAGATTGGGTACCAAAAGGATTTGAGGAAAAGAAATCCAGTAACCAAAAGATCAAACCCGATCTATCTCAGTTAACAGCAAATGAAGCAATTAAAACACGACGTTTCTGGTTTCTTTGGTTCATGTTATTTATCAATATTACATGTGGCATTGCGATTCTTGCAGTTGCATCTCCAATGGCACAGGAGATCACAGGGATGACCGCGCTTGCTGCAGCTACGATGGTCGGCATCATGGGTGTGTTTAATGGTGCCGGTCGACTAGGCTGGGCCTCGTTAAGTGATTATATTGGACGCCCGAATGTATACACCGTATTTTTTGTTATTCAAGTTGCTGCATTCTTTATATTACCTTTTGCAAGCAACCCAATCGTTTTCCAAATTTTATTGTTTGCAATTCTTTCGTGTTATGGTGGAGGATTCGCTTCGATTCCTGCGTATATTGGGGATTTATTCGGTACAAAGCAGCTGGGCGCTATACACGGTTACATCTTGACTGCCTGGGCAATGGCTGGTTTAGCTGGACCGCTTCTTTTATCCCTGATTTATGATTCAACCAATAGTTATGATTTGACTATGATGATTTTTAGTTTATTATTCGTCGTCGCCTTGGCACTTTCCTTATGGATACGACTAGATATAAAAAGAATCCGAAACAAGAAGGAAGTAACACCACTTGCTTATGAAAAGGGAAGTGTGTTGAATAAGTAAACGATTAGGCAAAGGTATCCATGTACCTTCTTATAAACTGAAACTTCATTCAGTCGGAGTTTTTGTTTTTCTTCCACTGAATGAAGTTTCAGTTTATGTAAGTGTTGATTTTGTTAGTTAAATATGTAGTTAATACACTAATTCACATTTACCACGAATACGTGTTAGCATCCTAAGTAAATATAACGTGTCAATGGCATACTTTGCTTACCATCACGGGAGACCAATCCACCTATTTATTGAACTTTCTACCTCCTAATGACATAATAAATTGTATAAAACCAAGTAAATTAATAGGATTACAACTTACGGAAGGTTACTCAAACTAACGGAGGGATATGGAATGAAAATCACAGAGCTACAAACGATGGAGGAACGTGCTGATTTACTCAAGAAAACAGTTGCTCCCTTTACAGAACGAGCTGCACAGCATGATAAGAAAGGCACTTTTCCTTTTGAAAACTTCAACGCACTAAAAAGTATCGGTTATCCAGCTCTTACATTACCTAAAAAGTATGGTGGTGGCGAGATTTCTCTCAGTGAAATGCTTTACCTGCAAGCGATCATCGGTAAAGCAGACGGGTCAACAGCCCTTTCCATTGGCTGGCATATGGGAATCATGAAACATCTTGGCGAAAATAATATCTGGGATAAGGATAAGTTTGCAAGCGTAGCAAAAGACGTGGTTGCAACTGGTTCCTTGCTGAATAACGCAGCATCCGAACCGGCCACTGGCAGTCCGACACGTGGAGGAAAGCCGGAAACGTATGCCAAGAAAACCGAACAAGGGTGGGTAATTAATGGCAGAAAAACATTCACGACCCTCGCTCCAATTCTTGATTATTTTGTAGTAAGTGCCTCGATTGATGGGACGGAGAAAATAGGTAACTTTTTAATTAAACATGATATTAAAGGAGTAAGCATTGATGAAACCTGGGATTCCATTGCTATGAGAGGAACAGGCAGTCACGACCTCGTTCTCGAAAATGTGCAGGTAGAAAAAGATGATCTCGTGGAAGAACTCACAGGTGGAAAGAGAAAAGCAACGGGTTGGCTGCTTCATATTCCAGCCTGTTATCTCGGTATCGCCCGCGCTGCTCAGGATTATGCTAATCAATTTGCTAGAACTTATTCACCTAACAGCATATCCGGAACCATTTCCGACTTGCCAAACGTCAAACAGAAGATGGGAGAAATGGAATTAGCGATATTAGAATCAAAACACTTCCTTTTCTCTGTAGCTAGAAAATGGGACGGAGCAGATGAAAGCATGAGGCAAACAATGGGACCAGAGCTTGGCGCCGTAAAATTATCGGTTGTCAACAAGGCAATTCATGTAGTGGATCTAGCGATGCGTATCGTCGGTGCCCGAAGTCTGTCAGAGAACAATCCATTACAGCGCTATTACCGCGATGTTCGTGCCGGCCTTCATAACCCGCCGATGGATGATATGACGATTATGAATTTGGCTCAAACGAAAAATAATTAAGTTACATGGGGGAATGTCGGGGACTCTCGTTCCCCCCTCCCTTAACATTCCCGCATCGTTGCTTCTGATTGGTATACTTTATGCCTTTATCGTAAACTGGCCCCGAAGAGATAGTAGTTGGTGCTTAAAGGGAAAATAAATTCACAAGCTAGAGTCAATAAAAAACTTAGAATAATTTAGATACCACAACTTTTAGTACTTCTCTTTTTTAATTATTTCAAGCAATTACAATATCTCCTTTTCCATTTTTATAAAGAAATTCTTTAACCTCATCCATCGTTGGCATTCCACCTTGAGCTCCCAGCTTCGTAACAGATAAGGCTGCTGCTGCATTTGCAAATTCACAAGCAGTTTGTAAATCGTATTTTTGACTGATAGCATAACCGAATGCTCCGTTAAACGTATCACCGGCACCCGTAGTATCTACTGCTTTAACAGGGTAACTAGATATTTTAATAATATCATTTCCATCAAAATACATAACTCCACTTTTCCCCTCTGTAACAATCAGTTTTTGTGGGTATTGTTTTAAACTCATCATTCCTTCTGACGTTAACTGAGAAAGCTCTGATTGATTAGGTGTAATATAATCCGCATATTCTACTAATGAAGAAGGAAGTTCTTGGGCAGGAGCTGGATCTAAGATAAATGTAGTTCCATACTTATGACAAAGCCTTGCAGCCTCGTCTACTGATTCAATAGGAATCTCTAGTTGGGCAAGCACAACGTCACTTTCCGCAATTTGCTTTTCGAACTTTCTTATATAATCAGGTGTTACATATTTATTGGCTCCTTGTACGACAATAATATCATTGTCTTGATCTGCTAAAGTAACAACTGCTACTCCTGAAGATATATCAGGTAATGTTTCTACTCCACCTAAGAATATACTTTCCTTCTCTAGAAATTCTATTAAATTGGCACCAAACTTATCTTCTCCAACTCTTCCAATCATATGAACTTCAGCCCCAAGACGCGAAATGGCAACAGCTTGATTCGCCCCTTTCCCGCCCGGAATAATCTGGAAGTCATTTCCTAAGATTGTTTCACCGGCTATGGGACGCTTGGAGGCACTCACCACTAAGTCCATATTTATACTTCCAACTACTGAAACCACTGGTTTCTTCATACAATCTCCTCCATTACTATCTGGTCGTACCTCTCTCTATAATTGTCGTTGGCATTTCATATAGTAACTTTTCCGGTTGATTGCCCTGAATTATTTTTATTAACAATCGAGTAGCTACTGCTCCCATATCATATATAGGCTGGGATACAGTCGTTAATTCTGGATAAATAAATTCGCCAAAAAACGATCCATCGAATCCAACAATTTGAAGGTCTTCGGGTACTTTAATTCCTTTTTTTAAAGCTACTTTCAAAAACCCAGCTGCAATTGTATCATTACTACAAAAAATTCCATCTATACCTGTGTGAGTTTCAAAGAATTGCTCGGCTTTTCTTTCCGCATCTTTCAGCTGAAATTCAGCTTCACTTATCGTATAATTAACTCCTTTTCCTTCCACGGCATCGATAAAACCGTGATAACGTGCTTCTGAAGGTGCGATATTTTTTGGACCTCTAATATGAGCAATATTTTTTACACCTTTTTGCAACAATAGCTCAGTAGCTTTCTTAGCACCTTTATAGTTATTTGAAACAACGGAAGGGATCGTCGTATCTCCAATACGGTCCAAAGCAACTATAGGGACATTTAAATCTGAATAAACCGTTGATTCTTGTGATTGTGTAGTAAAGATAATGCCATCAACATATTTTTCCTTAAACAAATCGAGATATTTCATTTCTTTTTCTGGGTTTTGATCTGAGTTGCAAAGTACAACTTTAAATCCATACATCATTGCAACATCTTCAACTGCCCTTGCCAATTCTGGAAAAAAAGGGTTAGTTATGTCAGGAATAATGAGACCAATCATATTTGAAGTTTTATGATAAAGTGATCTAGCTATTGAATTCGGCTTATAATTTAATTTGTCAATTACACTTTTTACTTTTTCCAAAGTTTCTTCACTAACATAACCATTTTGATTGATTACCCGGGAAACAGTTGCAACCGAAACCCCTGCTTCTTCTGCCACTTCTTTTATCGTAACCATACAAACCCCCACCTATTTAGATCCTATGTAAAGACTAAGTAAGATAGGATCATAGTTTAATCTCTATTATAAGCTATATATTGTTATAAAACATTATTGCAATACGATATGATGATATTACGAGCAGATACTTATTTTAAATTTGAATCATTCCATGTTCAACTGGAAATAAATAATTATAAACAATTACATTAGAGAGTTGAAATCAAATTAGAAGTATTTTATCATATATGTGTAAAGGGTTACACATTATTCTATTTTGACATAGGCTAGCGATTAAAAACAAACGTATATTACTTAAAATACTTTATTCACAAAGGAGAATGAATGTAAAGATGAGGAAAAAGAATGTGATCATAACAGGTGCAGGAAGCGGACTAGGTGCCTCTTTAGCAATAAAATATTCGAAATTAGGGTTTCATGTTGTTTTATTAGGACGCACGAAACAGAAGCTTCTTAAGGTTTCAGAGTCACTCGTATCAGATTATACAATTTACGAGCTTGACGTTTCCTCTAAAACAGAGGTAGTAAATGTCTTTAATTCCATTAAGCGTGAAGTCGGTACCATAGATCTGTTAATAAATAATGCTGGGCTAGGTGTATTTGATCTCGCTGAAAATATCGAAGAAACCCATATAAACCAAATGATTGATATTAATTTGAAAGGAACCATCTTTTGTACGCAAGAAGCCCTAAAAGAGATGAAAGCAAGGAACCAAGGAAGAATTATTAACGTTGTCTCAACAGCAGGAAAGACTGGTAAAATAAACGAATCGGTATACTGTGCTAGCAAATTTGGAGTACGAGGATTTACAGAGAGCCTAGTAGCCGAATTAAAAAATACGAATATTCATGTTTATGCTGCATACATGGGAGGCATGAAAACTGAATTTTGGGATGGGATTTATACGGAAGAAGAAACAAAACACTTAATGAATCCGGACGACGTAGCAGAAATTATTATGAACAATGTTGAACCGCGTGATAATTTGACTGTAACGGAGATCACAATTACTAACAAATAGTAGTAGTGGACAGTGTTGTATTTATAAGCTTTTAAAGGAATAGGATTTAATGTTTTAGGAAGGGTTTACTGAACAATCCTTAATTATATAACCAGTACGGATAACTGCGAGATGGTTATCCATACTGAAAAAACGAAAAGAGAATGCTAGGGTTCGGGGCAGACGCAGAAGGTTTGAGTTAGAAATTTAACTTACGACAGCGTCCTCGATAATTCAGTACACCCAACGCCAGAATTAACACAACTCCATACAATTTTTTACTACTATTGCGTTTCCACTTTTCTTTCCTTATAATGGTGAATATAAAAATTTGGTTACTTTATTATCCATCCTATAAAGGAAACGGTTAGAATAGGAAGACCAACAATAATGGATATCTCGTTCTAAATACTCATAGAGGGTTCGAAACCATCCCCTCTTAAATAAAAACTATGGAGGAATGTACAATGGAAAAGGCAATGGTTGTATTTAGTGGCGGACAGGATTCGACCACATGCTTGTTATGGACATTGGAAGAATTCGATCAAGTGGAAACCGTCACTTTTTTGTATGGGCAAAGACATGAATCGGAGGTCGAATGCGCGAAGAAAATAGCAAAGGATCTCGGTGTCAATCAGAAAATTATTCAGATGGATCTACTGAATCAATTAACTGAAAATTCCTTAACGAGAAAAGATATGGAAATAGAAGAAGGAACAATACCAAATACATATGTAGAAGGAAGAAATCATATCTTCCTTTCATTTGCTGCCATTTATGCAAAATCAATGGGCATAAAAAATATTATCACCGGGGTCAGTGAAACAGAGTCCAGCGGATATCCGGATTGTCGAAATGTTTTTATTCAATCACTCAACACGTCGTTAAATCTTGCAATGGATTTTCCTTTTAAATTAATCACCCCTCTCATGTGGAAAGATAAATCAGAGGTTTGGAAAATGGCAGATCGGATGGATCGCCTAGCGTATATTAGGGAAAACACGTTGACATGCTATAACGGGATTATCGGGGATGGTTGTGGTGAATGCCCTGCTTGTAAACTAAGAAATGATGGGTTAGAAACCTATCTACAAGGGCGACATGTAGTATGATTCGAATAGCTATCTACCTATTATCTATCATTTTAGCCAATGTCATTACTGCAAGATTCGCTCCCTTGGAACTAGGTCCACTCATCATCCCGTATGGTACCTTGCTGATCGGATTAACCCTTGTCATGAGAGATATGGTGCAAAATAGATTCGGCAGATTACGGACCTATCTGCTCATTGGGCTAGCCCTGTTACTCTCAGCTCTTTCAAGCTATTTAATAGGGGATCCATTATGGGTCGTTTTTGCAAGTACATTAAGCTTCATTATTTCCGAGACAGCCGACACCGAAATTTATACACGGTTTAAATTACCATTTGTAAAAAGGGTCATGTATTCAGGTATCGTTGCAGGATTTTTGGATTCAGCAATCTTTGTCATTATCGGTATTGGACCGCTTGGACTGGAATTCGTTCCGTGGAATCTAGTGCCCTATGCCATATTAGGTCAATGGGTTGCCAAGGTTGTGATGCAATTAGTAGTTGCTGGTGGAATTAGGAAAGTCGTTATAAAAATGGATCTGTATGAACCGAATATTACGGATAGGAAATTAGAGGAGGATAAAGCATGCGAAAAAGTGACACAAACGATTTAACATTACTAGGAAATCAAAATACGGAATACAATTACAAATACAATCCCGACATTTTGGAAACATTTGAAAATCAACATAGAGAAAATGATTATTTCGTTAAATTCAATATCCCTGAATTTACAAGCCTTTGTCCGATGACAGGACAGCCGGATTATGCCACGATTTACCTTTCGTATATGCCTGATGTTAAGATGGTGGAAAGCAAATCACTGAAACTGTATATGGTCAGTTTCAGGAACCAACCAGGATTCCATGAAGACTGTGCAAATATAATCATGAAAGACTTGATTAAATTATTAGATCCGAAGTATATCGAAGTCTGGGCAAAATTCACCCCACGCGGAGGAATCTCCATTGATCCGTATTGCAATTACGGAAAGCCCAATACGATATATGAAGAAATGGCAAGAGAACGAATGTTTAAGCATGATATGTATCCGGAGAAAGTAGATAATAGATGAAGTGAAATCCCCATTTATTATTCTACATGCAGTTAGATATAGAATCTGCTTAAACATAAAATACCTCCATCATCCTATTGATGGAGGTATTTTATGTTTAGCGAATAAACTTCGAGGAATCTAGCTAACAATCAAGTTTACTAAAATGTGGCACGGATCATAGTGGATACCACGCTCAAAGCTTATTAAATTTTATAGTCTTTCTGGATCTGTTCAAATTCTTTTTCCGAACAATTGACAAAGTGTCCTGGAGCAACCTCTCGCATGGTCACTTCTTCACCTTCAGCGTACTGATGAATTGCAGGATTGTATGATTGCCGTTTACGGGTGCGTTCATAGTCCGGATCCGGTAACGGGATTGCGGAAAGTAATGACTGTGTATATGGATGCATCGGATTGCGGTATAAATCCTCGGCAGGCGCAAGTTCGACTAATTTACCAAAATACATCACACCGATTCGATCACTAATATATTTCACCATCGATAAATCGTGGGCAATGAATAAATAAGTTAGTCCTTTTTCCCTTTGTAGTTTTTTGAGTAAGTTAACTACCTGGGCTTGGATTGATACATCCAAAGCCGAAATAGGTTCATCCGCGATAATAAATTCCGGTTCCACTGCTAATGCCCGCGCAATACCTATTCTTTGCCTTTGTCCCCCGGAGAACTCATGCGGGAAACGGTTCGCGTGTTCTCGATTTAAACCAACTGTTTCCAAAAGCGAATGAACTTTTTCCATACGCTCTTTAGGCGATTTGGCTAGACGATGGATATCAATCCCCTCAGCGATCAGGTCTGATACCTTCATCCTTGGATTTAATGAGGCGTAAGGATCCTGGAAAATCATCTGCATTTTACGGTTGAATTCCTTCATTTCCGAATTTGACTTTTTCCCATGTACATTTTTGCCTCTATAAAGCACTTCACCGTCTGTTGCGTCATACAAACGGATAATGGTCCTTCCAGTAGTTGATTTGCCACATCCTGATTCGCCAACAAGTCCTAATGTTTCTCCTTTATATATATCAAAAGTGACATCGTCCACTGCTCTGACTTCACTTGGTTTGCCAACGTTAAAGTGTCGCTTAAGATTTTTAACTTCTAACAACTTTTCTGATTCCGCCACTTCACTGTCCCCCCTTTAAAGAAGCCGCTTGTTTCGCTTGGTATATAGCCTTTCTTTCTTTGACTGCTGCTGGAGGGTCTACTTTAGGTGCATCGGGATGAAGCAACCAGGTAGCAGCAAAATGGGTATCCGAAACTTGAAACATTGGCGGTTCTTCCTCCAAGTCTATTTTCATAGCATATGGATTTCTTGGAGCAAACGCATCTCCCTTTGGCGGATGCAGTAAATCTGGTGGTGTACCAGGAATTACAAATAACTCCTCATCTCCTGAATCCAAGCTTGGCATGGAACTTATTAACCCCCATGTATAAGGATGTTGTGGATTATAAAATATCTCATCTACGGTGCCAATTTCTACAATCTTACCCCCGTACATGACAGCTACACGATCAGCAACATTAGCAACAACACCTAAATCATGTGTGATAAAAATAATCGATGTTTCGATTTGTTTTTGCAATTCTTTCATTAAATCTAATATCTGCGCCTGAATGGTAACATCTAAGGCCGTTGTTGGCTCATCCGCAATCAACACTTTCGGAGCACAAGCAAGTGCAATCGCAATTACAACACGCTGTCTCATTCCACCTGAGAATTGGTGCGGGTATTGTTTAATACGAATTTCCGGTTTTGGAATACCTACAAGATCAAGCAGTTTCAAAGCCCGTTCCCTTGCCTTGTCTTTACTCAACTTTTGATGCTTTAAAAGTGGTTCCATAATCTGCTTTCCAATTGTCATCGTTGGATTTAACGAGGTCATGGGATCCTGAAAGATCATTGAAATATCTTTTCCACGAATTTTTTGCATCTGTTTTTCCGTTGCTTGAGCAATATCTGTATCTTTAAAAAGAATTTTTCCTTTTTTTATTTCCGAGTTGTCAGGTGGTAACAATCGCATGATCGACTTCGTTGTTACCGATTTTCCAGATCCAGACTCTCCAACTATAGCAAGTGTTTCTCCTTCAAAAAGATCAAAGTTCACGCCACGGATGGCCTGCACTTCCCCTGCGAATGTATGGAAAGAAATATGCAGATCTGAAACTTCCAATATCTTTTTCATGTCGTTTCACCTCATTTATTAATCACGCATTTTTGGATCAAACGCGTCACGAAGTCCATCTCCCATTAAATTACAAGCTATTAAGATAATACAAATAACAATACACGGAATAACCATTAAATGAGGTAAGAACTGAAATGTTTTATATCCATCCTCAATTAGTGTACCAAGAGATGCCTCTGGTGCTTGTAAACCAATTCCGATAAAGCTTAGGAAGGCTTCAAAAAAGATGGCACTAGGAATCGTGAACATGGTATTAATGATAATAACCCCGGATAAATTGGGTAGTAAATGTTTGAATAATAATCTGAAGTTACTTGCTCCGAGTGTCCTTGAGGCAAGTATATACTCCTGATTCCTCAACTTAAGCACTTGTCCCCTTACAACCCTTGCCATACCTATCCAGCCGGTGATAACCAAAGCTATTGTAATCGACATAATACCTGGCTTTAAGATTAAAAGCATTAATATGACGACAATTAGGTTAGGAATACCAGATATTACCTCCAGGATACGTTGCATCACGTTATCAACTCTGCCGCCTTTGAAACCGGAGATTAATCCGTAGACAACACCAATTACCATGTCAATTACTGCCGCTAAAAGGGCAATATAAAGTGACACCCTTGTTCCTACCCAGACACGGGAGAACAGGTCACGTCCCAGACTGTCCGTTCCAAACCAATAATACTCTTCTATACCAAGTTCTTCATATTTATTTGTTTCTACACCGCCGATTTTTTGACTGCCATCAAATATCCCAATATCCTCTAAAACAGGCACACGAGGAGGAAGATTCCCATGGGCAACGTTTTGCGCATAGGGGTCAAATTTTGAAAGGGACGGTCCAATAATTGCCATCACAACTATAAGCAATAATAAGACTGCACTAACAATTGCTGCTTTATTTTTCCGGACCCGTAGCCATGCATCTTTACCGAATGAAAGTTGTGGTTTCTCAATCTTTTCTAAATCAGAATGATCCTTTGGAGCGGGATCAAATCGATGTTTTTCAATTTTTTCCGGAACATTCATCATGATTTATCCCCTCCTTGTAAACGAATCCTTGGATCAATAATTCCATATAATATGTCCACGATTAAAATAATCACTGTCAACAAGAAGGCAAAAAAGATGGTTGTTCCCATGATAATTGGAAAATCATTTGTCATAATTGATTTTACAAACTGTTCTCCGATTCCCGGAATCGCAAATATCTTTTCTACGACCATCGACCCCGTCATCAATCCTACAGCCATAGGTCCAAGTACGGTTACAAGAGGAATTAATCCGTTGCGGATAGCATGTTTGAAGGATACTTCCATTCTTGAGTTCCCTTTTGCTTTTGCGAGAGTAATATAATCCGAGCTAAAGACCTCAATCAGCTCTGTTCTCATAAAACGGGCCGCGGTTGCAATAGGGAATATCGCCAGAGCAATCGTTGGCATAATTGACGAAGCAAATCCATTCCAGGATGCAACAGGCAGCCATCCGAGCTTAACTCCGATTACATACTGCAAGAGTGCTGCAAATACGAAAGAGGGAATTGATTTCCCTAAGACTGCTAAAAATGTACTGCCATAATCAATCCATGTATTTTGAAACATAGCAGCTAAAACGCCAAGTAATATACCAATAATGGTTCCAATAAACATCGCCTGAAAACCAAGCTGTAAGGATGGCCCCATACGATTCTTTAAAAGTTTTGTCACGGGTTGATTGTCGAACTGAAACGACACACCTAAGTCACCCTTCACAACATTCATCATATAATTGGCGTATTGCACAGGAATCGGCTTATCTAGCCCATACTTCTCATCTAAGATTACTCGCTGATCTTCCGTGAGCTTTTCTTCATTTTGGAATGGGCTACCAGGCAAGAACTTCATTAAAAAGAATGTTAATGAAGCTATAATAAACAGCGTAATAACCAAATAAATTATACGCTTTATGAGATACTTCGCCATTGGTGTTTCCTCCTATATGCTAATAAATAGAAATTTTCTAATAAAAAAGGTGCATACATGAGGAAAAGAGAGTATCTTTACGGAATACTCTCTTTTCCTTTAACCGTTGCTGTTCACTTGATAGCAAAATTAGTTTTCCATATACACGTTCTTCAATGTATAGTCCGGTCCGAATAAATGCTCTTCAAAACCTTTTACATTTGGTTTAATAAGAACAAGTCGTCCTCTTTGATAGATTGGAGCCACTACAGTATCCTCTTGAATCAATAGCTTTTCAGCTTCTAACATTGCTTCCCAACGTTTTTCAGGGTCATTCGCATATTTCACTTTCGCGTCTTCAATTAATTGATCATATTCTTCATTTGAATAACCAGTATTGTTGTTCGTTCCATCTGTAACGTATAGATCAAGGAATGTCATTGGGTCTAAGTAGTCTGGTCCCCAACCATGCATGACAATGTCATAGTCCTGATTGGTCGTATCTTGCAGACGCACTTTAAATGGTACGTTTCTTAACTCAAGTTTCAAACCTTCTAGATTTGTTTCGAGTTGGCTCTGGAAATATTCACTTGTTTTCTTAGCGTTTTCTGTATCATCACTTAAATAATCAAGCGTAATTTCTTCCACTCCTAACTCTTCTAAACCTTTTTCCCAATACTCTTGTGCTTTTTCTAGGTCAAATCCAATCAAGTCGCCGCTTTCTTCACGGAAATCTTCGCCAGTTTCAGGATTTTTCGCCAAACCTCTTGGTACATATCCATCACTTGGAACAGAACCGTTTGCTAAAACTGTTGTTGTATATGCTTCTTTGTCAAACGCCATTGCTATTGCTTTACGAATATTCTCATTCGCTAATGGAGTTTCTTCGCCATCACGTACCTGGTTGAACTTCAAATACCAAGAACTACCTTCTTCAAATGTAGAAGCATTCTCATCATTTTGATATTGTTGTGCATATTCAGCGCTTAAAGCAGCTGTACGATCTGCTTCGCCTGTTTCAAATAAATTGACCGCTGTACTTGGTTCTTTTACAACTTGTACGTTAACTTCATCTAAAGCAACGTTTTCTTTATCATAATAATGGTCATTTCTCACATACTTCCAAGTTAGACCGCTTCCGTCCCACTCTGTTAGTACGAATGGTCCGTTTGCAAGCATCGTGTCACTATTTGTTCCAAAGCTGTCACCTTGCTCCTCAACAAACTCTTCATTAAGAGGTAAGTATGTTCCAAATGCCAATAGGGAATCCAAATATTCAACAGGTTGTTCCAATGTTACTTCTAGCGTGTAATCATCAATAGCTTCGACTTTTAACTCTTCTGGATCTTTATCCCCATTCATAATTTCTGTTGCATTTTCAATAATTCCGGAGAACATATATGCATACTCTGATCCAGTCTCAGGATTTACTGCTCTTTGCCAAGAATATACAAAGTCATTGGCAGTGACAGGGTCACCATTAGACCACTCAGCATCTTCTCGTAATTTAAATGTATAGACCTTACCATCTTCACTTATCTCTGGTTCGCCATCTGCAATCGCAGGGACAGGTGTATCATTCTCATCTAAAACATAAAGACCTTCCATTGTTTGCCCAAACACGATAAAGCTAGCTGCGTCTGTAGCAAGTGACGGGTCACCCGTAGGAATCTCAGCTGTTTCAATCATATTAAACACTTGCTCACCTGTGGCTTCTCCACCATCTGAACCTTCATCAGTTTCCTCGCTACTTGTGTCCGAGCTTGAATCCGGCTCTGAGCCTGAATCTGCACCTGAGTCTGAGTCAGAACCGCTACAAGCTGAAAGAGCGAGTACCAGCATCAAGGCTAGTACAATAAAAAGATAATATTTTGACTTTTTCATTCGTAAACCCACCCTTTTCTTTATATAGTTTCAGGATATATTATACTACAATTTAAATAATTGTACATTACTTTTTTTACAAATTATTGCAAAGTTCTTTATCGGAATTGAGCAATTATTCTTATAAAACCCTCTCCTTCTATGTAGATAGTATGAACGAAATCAATGGCTTCCCTTCTATAAAACCAGACCTTTCACCTATACTTCTGTCTCCTCCTTACTTTTTAGTATATTGCTTTCATGCAGGTTCGTAATCTCCAAGTTAATTGCATACGTAGCCGATCAGGAATAAATTGGCATAAAGAATTATCCAATGATAAGCTGATATTGCAGGCATAACTTTAAGATGTTCAGATAAGAGGAGTTAAATAACCCTGTTTTTGGGGTTAGCCACTATAATTGATTATCGTTTTTTATGCTACCTTTCAGTTTAATTCTTGCATGAATGCGTTTTCATAATATAATATACCAGTAGATTTATAATTCGGCAAGACTTTTTTAAAGATAAGAAAGTATTAAATAAAAATACTATGGTAACTTAGGTATCCAGGACTAGCCAAGTCCGCTCTGCGTCCAGAAACACAGTTTGTACGTTGCTGCGACTACTGGATGTGCTAGTACAAACGCCCTTTAGCGGGACGATCTCTGTCCCAGGTGTTGCGAAGATGATCGCGTTTTTTACCTGCAAGGGCGCTTGCCTTTGTTCTCGTATCCATTTTTTATAAAGGATGTTAACCTACATGCTCAAGAAAATTTTGATTTGGAATAGTATAACTCAATTACTTGTGTTACTGCTTGCTATGATTTTTTACAAACGTGCGGACCTATTAGCCTATATTAATGTATCTTTTATTATTGGCACTGCACTAATCCTCATAGCGATGGCTGGTTATGTAATAAAAGGACGTTTCTTTGATATCATTTTTTATAGTTTTCAGCACACATTTAGTAACGTGACTGAAAAAGACCGGAGACCACTATCACGTCTTGTTCCCCAAAATTACCAACTTCCGCTCATAACGGGGATGGTAACTATTTTGCTCATGCTTTTAGCCTTATCTTTATATTAAAACCGAAACAGCGACTCCCATTGCGTGAGCGAACTTAATCGAGGCTGGGACATAACTTCTTAGTATGGTTATAAATCCGAACAAATGATAAGAAAGAGCATCAACAACCGCTCCGGGAATATACTACGCTTTCCGCAGGCGGCTGGTGAGCCTCCTCGGGCTGCCGCCCTGCGGGGTCTCCCCGATGCCGGCCGACGAACAGGAGGTTCTAGTGCCGGCGTTGGTCACAGGACGTGACCGTACTTAGCCGGCCTCCTGCTGGAGTCTCCGTATATTCCCGGAGCTAGTTAGCAGTTTTGTTCGGATTTAATTCATATTAGAATAGTTATGTCCCAGCCTCATTAAAGGAAACTTAGGCGAAGAGAGTAAGTTGATACCAGCTTTCACTACTCGGCTATAAGAGGACTAGGCCTTATACAAAACGGCTAAGTCTTCCACTTTATTATATAAAAGCTAAATTAATTTTTATGTATAATGGTTTGACCCGTACACATCCGAGACATACCACTTATCACCATATTGCATAACTTCCACTGTTACCAATTCCCAATCATCATCTTCATCATCTATAAGCATTATTTACCTAACCGAAATAATGCTACACATTACTAGGTCTTTTGCGAAGGGTATAAGGATATACTCTTTTCATTCCTTTCTGATATTGAACCGGTCATCATAATGATTGTTTTTATTAATCTAATACTAGTGCAAACATTTATATATGAATCTACTAAAGTATATAATTATTCATATTCATTAAATAACGAAAAGGCTTAACAAATTTAATAGAATAGTCTATACTACTTATGATTGAATGGATGAAGAAAATTTATTTCTTAAATACTAGAGTGTGAATAATTAAGATCGTTATCTGACGATGGTGATTTTGAAGAAATAATTAACATAAAGGGGTCTATCAAACATGGATAAGTACTGTACGGAATGCGGGGAAGCAATAGATGAATCCTTGAATTTTTGTCAGAATTGTGGGCATAAATTACATGCCTCTTCAGAACAGGACGGAAATACAGTTATCCCTCCTAAAAAGCAGCCAAAAAATTATACAAAGAAACAAAAAATAATCATGGGTGCAGTAGCCGCTCTATTAGTTTTCATGATTGGCGGCTATACGTGGGGAAAATCATATTTCTCTCCAGAAAAAACGGCAGAACGATTCATCACAGCAATCATTGAAGAAGATTATGGAAAAGTTCAGGATTTGACAATGATGCAAGGTGAATCGATATCACAGGCAGAGGCAGAAGCACTTGTCACTCTAGCAAAAGAAGAGGCACATTATATCAATATTGAAACGACAAATTTAGAGGATTTTACGAATCAGAATGACCTTATGAAACTAATAGATAACGGGAAGCATTTATTTATTTTTCCCAAATATCAATTTTCTTTAGTACCACAATATGTGGACTTGGATCTGCCTTTTAAAGATATAGAAACGACATTTAATGAAGAAACATTTCCTGCTAAAAAGAACGATGAACGAAACATTGTTTACGGGCCACTCGCACCCGGGAAGTATAAAATACATAGTAGTTACAGCGGGGAATTAACGGAAGCTGAGTCCGATGATGTAATAATCCTCGGAGACAGCTATAGTGATACGGTTTACCATGATGTTCAACTGGATGCAGAATCGACAACATTCCATTTATATAATTCGAATAACAGTCCGATTAAAAATGCGTACATTGAAGTGAATGAACAGCAAATTCCCTTCGATGAGAGTATGAATATTGACGCACTTGGCCCGATGAATCTGGATGGCTCTGTCACTGCAACTCCGATTATTGAAACAGAATGGGGTAAGGTGACATTAGAGGATATCAAGATTGAAGAAGATTACTACGAGCTTACATTGAACACTGTAAGCAAGGAACTGATGGATAATTTATCAGAAGTTATTTTATTGTATGGGGAAGAATATGTAGAAGCCCATGCAGCGAATGATGCCACAATCTTTACAGCTGTCACGGAAAACGTAAGAGAAAATTTCCAAGACGACTTTTCCTATAATATCGAGTACGGGAAAAATTTCACTGGACAATTAGACAAAATTGAAATAAATTATGATGAGCTAACTTTCTATGAAAAAAATGAAGTTGCCATCCCGGCGAACTTCCATTTTACAGCATCCACCTATGATATTGATGAGCAGCCTGATTTAGAAGAACGAATTGACACGGTAACACTTCTAATGAAGTTCGATTCGGATGAAGAAAAATGGCTGATCGATGAAGCGAGTTCGTATGGACTATTTAGCAGTAATGATTTTAAAGCTACGGCAACATTGGAAGGGTCGCAAGAATTACATAAGGCTACCAAGTCAGCTTCAGCACCTGCAAGCAAAGACATGGATGAACAAATAGAGGAAACCACTTTAAATTATATATACAGTCTTGTTGAAGCGATTAATGCGGATGATTATGAGCTAGTTCGTCCTTATATCAAAGATGACAGCCCGCTCCACGGCATGCAAGTAGATTTAGTAAATCGCTTGGTGGAAAAAGGTATGAAGCAAGAAGTCATCGATGCAACCGTAACGAATATTGAAGAAGACGGCGATTCATGGATTGTAACGACAGACGAAACCATTAAGATAATTTATAGCAGCGGTAAAGAGGAAACTAGTGATTATAGTTGGAATTACACCGTAGAGTCGGATGGCAATGGGGTATCATTAACAAATATAGATTAAAAAAATATAATTAACGAGAAATACCCTTCTAAACAAATCAGAAGGGTATTTTCTATCATTATACATTTGCCGTTTCAATCAGTGCTTCTTCAGGTGGAGTATAACGATAACCAAGATCATCCGCCACCGTTTGAATGGTTACTTTTCCATTAATTGTATTAACACCAGAGCGTATCGCTAGATTATCTTGAATAAGCTTGGCGATTCCATGTGAGCCAATCTGTGCTGCATAAGGAATGGTCACGTTTGTTAAACCAACTGTTGCGGTACGTGGTACAGCACCAGGGATATTTGCAACTGCATAATGCACGACACCATGTTTCATAACAGTTGGGTTATCATGGGTCGTTGGTGTGCTAATCGTTTCAAAGTTCCCGCCTTGATCAATCGCAACGTCTACGATAACAGAACCAGGCTCCATCGATTTAATCATCTCTTCACTCACAAGTTTTGGTGCTTTCGCGCCTGGAATAAGAACAGAACCGATGACTAAATCGGAGTTCTTGACGGCTTCTGCAATATTATAAGGATTAGAGATTAAAGTTTGTACCGTTGAACCAAAGATGTCGCTGAGCTCACGTAATCGGACCGGATTCAAGTCAATAATAGTAACCTTGGCTCCAATTCCCGCTGCGATTTTAGCTGCATTCGTACCAACGACACCGCCTCCAATAATTGTAACATTTCCTTGATTCACACCAGGAATGCCACTTAGCAGAATGCCTTTACCGCCTTTTGATTGCTCTAAAAATTGTGTTCCAATCTGTGTTGCCATCCGGCCTGCGACTTCACTCATTGGTGTAAGGAGCGGTAGTGTATTGTTGACAGTAATTGTTTCGTAAGCGATGGCTGTTACTTTATTGTCAACTAATGCTTGGGTCAGTTCCGGCTCTGCAGCTAAGTGAAGATAGGCAAATAAGATTAACCCTTCGCGGAAATATTTGTATTCCGATTCTATCGGTTCTTTTACCTTCAAGATCATTTCTGACCTTTTCCAAACCTCGGAAGCATCCTCTATGATTTCCGCTCCAGCTGCTGCATATTCTTTATCTGTAAAGCTGCTGCCAGCCCCAGCATCTTTTTCGATTAAAATAGTATGTCCTGCTTTCGTTAAATTAGTGACTCCAGCTGGCGTAATAGCGACACGCTTTTCATTATTTTTAATTTCCTTTGGTACTCCGATAATCATGTTATTCTCTCCATTCTGTGATTTATTATTAGCTAATTTTTTCTTCTAGTATTCTCTCTACTATGAAAGGTAAATCGTTGCTACAAATCTACTTAACATTCCTATGCCACCGTATTTAAACGAGGTGTGCAGGTAGTTTAGATTTTTTTACTTCACCATTTCCTTTAACATCGGCGGATCTGCTTCCTGTTTATAACCTTCTTTATATTCTACTTTAAACCCTGTAAAGCCATAGATAATAGCAATTAAAGGGCTAATTAAACATAGAAATGCAAATGGTAAATAGCTTAGTGTCGATACACCTAATGTGGTCGCCATGAATGCTCCACAAGTATTCCATGGTACAAGAGGTGAAGTCATCGTTCCTGCATCCTCCAATGTCCGGGATAGGTTTTTCGACTTCAGTCCTCTCTTATCATATTCTTCCGCATACATTCGGCCTGGAACAATAATGGACATATATTGGTCACATCCGACAATGTTCGAGGAAATACATGTAACTACTGTTGCCGTTATCAGGCTGCCAGTTTTTTGGGCAAATTTAATAATCTCCTCAACTAGCACTTCAAATATTTTTGTTAATTCAAGAACACCACCAAAACACATTGCAATAATAATCAATGAAACCGTATACAATACGGACTCTATTCCACCATTATTTAATAGATTATCAACTACTTGGTTTCCCGACTCGATGGAATACCCATAATATAATATATTAATCGCATCACCTACTGGTACTTTTTGTACAACAATTGAGCAGATTGTACCTAGTATGGAACCGATAACTAAACCTGGTAGTGCCGGGATTTTAAAGATCATCATGATAATGATGAATAACGGTACTAACAGCAGCCATGGTGAAATGCTATAGATCTCATTCAATTGAGTTTGCAAAACCTGTACTTCGGAAATACTTGCACCTTCACCAGAATATCTAAAATCAAGAATTGAAAACAGTATTAACGAAATGACGAGACCTGGTATCGTTGTATAAAGCATATGTTTAATATGCTCAAACAACTCTCCACCGACAATGCCTGGAGCAAGATTCGTTGTTTCAGAAAGTGGTGAGATTTTATCCCCAAAATAAACACCTGAAATAACAGCTCCCGCAACCATAGCCGGGTTGATGCCAAGTCCATGTCCAATACCCATTATTGCAATTCCAATTGTTCCTGCCGCTGTCCAGGCATTTCCAGAAGCGATAGATACAACACATGATATTAAACAAGCTGCCACAAGGAAGAAGCTTGGCGAAAGTATATTGAGTCCGTAATAAATCATTGTTGGTACAATACCACCTGCTATCCAAGAACCAATTATCGTTCCGATCACTAAAAGAATAACAATCGCTTGAAGAGCAAGACGAACGGCATCCAACATTCCTTTTTCAACTTCGAACCATTTAAACCCAAGTCTAAATGCAACTATGGCGGCGACTCCAGCACTTAGCAATAATGGAATATGCGGATCTGTATCATATACAAAAATGCCAATTACTAAAGCGACAATCATGAATATAATCGGAATCAAAGCTTCGAATAATGTTGGTTTTCTAATTCCTAACTGCTTGTTTTCCTTACTCATTTACACCTCTCCTTGTTTCACTTTAGTTAAATCGACCTTCCTTCCCACAAGCAAGATAATTCTCAAGACAGATACAGTAAATCAACGAAACCACTTACCATAGTAAATACTCATGGAACCATAAAAGAGCGGCCCCATGTCAACAGTGAAATCAGGAGACTCTTTTTGTTCATTTAGTTTGATTTAAAATCCTGTAATCCAATTATTCTTCCCTATAATCCGGATTATGCCATTCCATTAATGTAGCATTTGTAAGCGATTCTTTATCTCCCATTAAATAGCCTCGCATTACCTTTCTTAATTTAAAGCCATTTTTAAGCTGAAATGTAAGAACGGAATCATAAATATTTTCTTTTTTTACTTCCTCTACGTATTCTTCAGGTGTTAATCGAGCCGCATATTTATAATAGTTCGGGATACGCCCACCTATAATAATACTTTTCAACCCTAGATTTTTACATATCTCTCTGCGGGCCTGATATAAATACTTCCCTATCTTCATTTTTCTGAATTCTGGATGAACACCTACTTCTATTCCATAAAGATTACTGCCATTCGGATTATGATTTCGAATATAACCATCATCAGAAATCATCGTATAGGAATGTTCTTCACCATAATCATCAAAGTCAACAATTAAACTACACGCTGAACCTACTATTTTTCCTTCATATTGCAAGCAGACCTGACCTTCTGGAAAAATCTCTATTTGACTTGCCAAGTTCGCACGTGTTAGGGACATGTCCGGCCCAAAACATGTATAAGATAGCTCTGCCACTTCATCAAGATCTTCCTGTTGAATCTTTCGGATTGTCATATTTTCACCGAGCTGGATTGATTTTGTTTCCGGCATTTTTTTAACTCCTTTCCTATTCATTATTTTGTACTAATAGAGACAAACTTTTCTTCCAGGTATTCTTCCAATCCGTATTTTCCACCTTCTTTACCCATTCCACTTTCCTTCACGCCGCCAAATGGCGCCTGAACTACAATTGGCAACGAATCATTAATACCTACTATTCCAAAGTCAAGTTCCTTCATCATACGTAATCCACGTCCCAAATCTTTTGTATAACAATATGCAGCTAGTCCGTATGATGAGCCATTTGCCCGTTCCACGACTTCCTCTTCCTCTTTAAACGTAAAGATCGGTGCAACCGGGCCAAAGGTTTCTTCTGTTGCGATTTTCATATTTTCATTAGCGTATTGAATAACAGTTGGTTCATAAAAATAACCGTTTAAGTCATTTTCTTTGTATACATTTCCGCCACAAAGCACTTTTGCATTATTTTCTACCGCATCTTCAACTTGAGCTTTTACTTTCTTCAATGAATCTTCATTAATTAGTGGTCCAACGTCGACGTCAGCGTTCATTCCATTTCCTACTTTTAGTTGCGCTGTTTGTTCCGCTAACATTTCTCCAAATTGTTCCGCTATACTTTCTGACACATAAATACGGTTTGTACTGATACATGTTTGCCCGGTATTTTTAAATTTGGATAGCATCACTCCACGAACGGCCTCGTCTAGATCCGCATCTTCAAAGATGATAAATGGGGCATGACCGCCAAGCTCCATCGATGCTTTTTTAACAGTCGCAGCAGAATCACGAAGAAGCATTTTACCAACAGCGGTTGAGCCTGTAAATGTAATCTTTCGTACATCTGAACTGCTAGTCATTTCGCTTCCTATTTCTTCCGCCGGTCCAATTAAAAGATTTACAACGCCATGAGGGATTTCGGCTTCATGAAAACATTCAAAAACTTTTATTGCAGATAAAGGTGTAGCAGGAGCGGGTTTTAATACAACCGTACACCCTGCAGCCAGCGCTGGAGCTAGCTTTCTTGTAATCATTGAGAGCGGGAAGTTCCACGGAGTAATAGCAGCACATACACCGATAGGCTGTCTAATTACCATGAGGTGTTTTTCCTGCTGTGATGCTGGTAAAGTTTCACCATAAACTCGTTTCGCTTCCTCGGCATACCACTCCAAATAAGCTATCGCACCGGCTACTTCGCTTTTCGCATCTTTTAATGACTTTCCATTTTCCTTCGTAATCGTTTCCGCTAATTCTGTTGATTTTTCCCTCATTAATTGAACCACTTTTTGTAAATAGGCACTTCGTTCATTACCAGTTGTTTTTTTCCATTGCTTAAATGCTTCTTTTGCATCTGCAATTGCTTTTTTCGTTTCCGCTCTCCCACCTGTTGAAACGGTTTCAATTATTTCACCTGTTGCGGGGTTTACGACTTTTATTTTTTCATCTGTTTGTATCCATTCACCATTAATATATAGCATTCGAATTCCTCCAGCTGATTTCTTCGTATTTATTGTTATCAAGAGATTTTCCGACCCGAAGATATGCTTTTCTTTTTGATAGATTCATTACGATAGAAAAAACAGTCTCCATTCTCCGGTGTTCTGGTGCTCTCTCGTTTTCAAAGTGGTTAATAGAATTTGGTGCATTAAATTCATCTGAAAGCCATGTTTTGAATGTTTCTTCGTCTATTGGCTCTTTATTTGCAATGGTTGTATTTATAAGCTGTTCCGCTCTCTTTTTACGAAGCATCGAATCATCAAATCTGAATTCGTTCATATCTTTTAAATTCTGTTTAATGTTTTCGGATAGAAGATGGTTTGTATGTACTAATTTCCCGTCCTCTCCTCCAACATAATCAATGCCAAATGGAGACACCTCAGGATTAACAGCTATTCCATTTCCATTTCCTTCATCATAACCAATCAGGAAACTAGCAGCAGAAGCCATTTGCGTCCCTTTGATTTTTGAAATAGCTTCCGTTAAAGAATGAGAATTAAGGACTGCCCGTAACCCTAAATGGATCGGAACTTCATCTGACTTTTTATCAGTAATCAATGCGTTAAAGCATATCCCTACACCGGAAGAATTAAAACCAATTTTCCCGATCATTCCTCCCTCCGTCACCATCGTTATATCCGGCCTGCCTTCATGTTGTATATTCAGTAATAAAAGACTATTTATTTGCGAAGGCTTCCAGTCCCAATTTTGACCAATAATTGTTTCTGATATAGTTGGTTCGGTAACTGCTATTGCTGTACAGCCATCTGAAAATGATGTTCCTTTATATCCGGCCAGTGCAATTTCACTACGCGCATTAAGAGCTAATATATCTTCAAAATCTACCCCCGCACCTGCTGCAATCCCTTCCATTTCTTCAATCATGGTTACATCGTATTTTTCTATTGCATCAAGATGCGTAAGCGCACGCTCCCTTGCTTCTGACCAATCAATATGCTGATAGCCGTGAAATAATTTTTCATATGTTTCTAGACTTTGTAAAACTTCTTTTTTTCCATATGCACCATGCTTATATCCTATATCCCTCGCTGATCCGCTTAATACTAGTTTGTTAATCATTATCTTCCCTCGCTTATCATGCTTACTTTTCTGTCCATAATAGATTTGTAAGTTCAAAAAGTCTCCGGGTAGCTGTGGGGACCTTTTGAACCTCTGTATTACTAGATCGTCTTTTTAAAAGCGGTGATAGACTCATCAATAATGTGAATCATGTCATTAATTTCTTGTTTGTTAATAACTAGTGGTGGTGCGATTGCAACTCTGAAATCCCCAATAGCTCGGAGAATAAGCTTGCGATTAAAACATTCATCAACCACTTTCGTTGCAGCTTGTAAAGAAGGATCGAAATGTTCACCGGTTGCAGGGTTATAGAGTTCAAATGCAGCGAGCAGTCCAATAGAGCGGCTATTTCTTATAATGTCGTGCTTTTCCTCCAGATATGCCAATCCTTTTTGCATTTCTTTTTCCATTGCTTTGGCATTTTCTACGATACCGTCGCGCTCAATAATTTCAATGTTTTTCAGCGCTACTGCACATGCTGTTGGATGTCCGCTATAGGTAAAGCCATGAGCCATTACTCCCTCATAATTTACGATAGCTTCTCTTACCGTATCGCTAATCATTACGCCTCCCAACTGCGAATAACCACTTGTAATCCCTTTAGCAATACACATTAAGTCAGGGACTACTTCCCAATTTTCAACTCCAAACATTTTTCCTGTGCGGCCAAATCCACAAATCACTTCGTCTGCGATAAATAAAATATTGAACTCATCACAAAGTTTTCTAACGGCTTGCAAATAACCTTCAGGTGGAATATTTACCCCGCCTGCTCCTTGAACTGGCTCGATAATTACCGCTGCAATTGTATCTGCTCCTTCTTTCTCAATAAGATATCGAATAGACTGTTCATAATTTGGATCATTTTTATCGCCCAATTCACAATTTGTTAAGTGTGGTGTTGCATGGTAAAACCCTTCCACACTAGCTCCCGCAAATTCGTGTGTTGTTGGAATCCCAGTAGCACTCTGCGCAGCCTGTGTTACACCATGATATCCGTCCCTCATTGCAATAATTTTCTTTTTTTCATGTTTTCCTTTTAATGACCAATAAAATCTCGATAACTTGAAAGCGGTGTCATTTGATTCAGAACCACCCGAAGTATAAAAAACTGAATTTAAATCACCTGGAGCGATAGATGCTAATTTTTCAGCAAGTTTAATAGCTGGTACATTCGAAAAGCCCTTAAATGCCGAAGAGTAAGCAATTTTTAACATTTGCTCATTCGCAGCTTCCGCAAGTTCTTTTTGACCATGACCAATATTCACATTCCAAAGCATGGACATCCCATCAATATAAGCTTCACCTTCTAAATTATTAGCAAAAATACCTTGACCGTCGGAAAAAATAATATCCGGCCCATCTTGTGCACCTTTTTTAGGTGCTGAAGTAGGATGGATAAAGTGTTTTTTATCTAATTCAGCTAGTTCATCAGTTTTCGACTTTAAGACAGAGACTTCTTTTACCATAATTAAAACCTCCAATTTTAGTATTCAAATAATATAAAGCAAAAATCATGCCAACTTTTATTTTCATTGTAAAAAATCGCGTAATATATGGTGATCTGGCCTTTACATTAATAAACTTTTAATCTATTAAGAGTTTACATCGATTTATTTATGCATTAACGGATAACATTATGCAATAATGCATAAAAACCAACTTTTTTATGAAAGTTGGTTTTTACTTATACCGTTATTTTTCCCTTTGTAAAATTTGCTGGTATTTTCGACTAACTGCAGATTGGCTAATCCCAAGCGCTTCAGCAGCCTTTATTGTCGTTTTATGTTTTTTCATTGCTAATATAATTAACTGCTCCTCTATTTCTTCCTTTGCTTGTTTCAGGGGAACAATCCCATTAATTAAAGGGAACGGCTTATGAACTGTTTCATGTGACAAAAAGTGTTCTACTAATTCAGCCGTTATTACTTCCTCATCAGCGGTTACAAATAGTCGTTCAATTAAGTTTTGTAGTTCACGGATGTTGCCAGGCCATGAATAGCTTTCTAATAAATTTAATGCTTCTGGTGAAAGGTAGCAATTTTTATCATATCTGTGGTTTAACTTTTCAAGGGTATGATAAGCTAATAACGGAATATCTTCCGGTCTCTCTCCAAGGGGCGGAACATGGATTGGAATAACATTAATCCGGTAATATAAATCCTCTCGGAAACTTCCATCTTCCACCAGCTTTTTTAAGTCTTTATTCGTCGCGGCAACAATCTGGACATCAATAGGAATTGGTGTAACACTCCCGATAGGAACAACTTCGTCCTCTTGTAATACCCTCAACAATTTCACTTGTAACGACATTGGCATATCGCCAATCTCATCAAGAAACAACAACCCGCCATTTGCCTGTTCAAAATACCCTTTTTTCCCTTGAGAATCAGCCCCGGTAAACGAGCCTTTCGTATATCCAAAGAGTTCGCTCTCCAGTAAATTCTCTGGGATAGAGCCGCAATTTATTGTTAGAAATGGCTTATCTGATCGGTTACTCTTCGTGTGTATTGCACGTGCGATTAATTCTTTCCCTACTCCCGATTCACCTTGGATTAATACAGTAGAAGAAAAGTTTGCTATCTTCTCAATTTGATTAACAACTTTTTGCATCTTTAAGCTGCCATAAATAATATCTTTTGAGGGATCCTCCTTGTTTTTTAGGCGATTCAGTTCTTGCTCATACTTTTTCGTCATTTCCTTCGTTTGTTTTAGTTCGGATCTTAGTTTCGTATTTTCTGTAATATCTCTCGAAGCCACAACTATTCTTTGTAAATCCCCTGCACTATTAAAAATAGGATTCCCTACAGCTAATATCTTTTTTCCATTTATTGTTTCTTGAACGACGGAAACCTTTTCTTTCTTCTCTAAAACTAACCTTATTACAGAAGGAGAAAAAACACCTTCATTCTCTAACTCCAAAATATTTTCACCAATCAGCTCTTTAAGGGGCCTCGGCCAAAAATCTTTGATGTAATTCTCGCTATGTCGTATAAGAGTTCCTTTGTTATCAATAACTAAAAGTTCATCATAGATGGTAGACAGAATGGCATTCATATCCCTGTTTAAATCTTTGACTGCTTCCATTTCAAGTGCCATTTCCCCCACTTTTGGAAGATCCTGCACAATAATGATAGCGCCTTCAACATTTCCCTCTGCCGACTCAATTGGACTATAATCAACCAATACGCCCATTTCATTTATAAAATGAATTTCATTTAACAGAATTGCCCCTGTCGAGAACACGTTATTCAACTTTTCCTGATTGAAAATCTGACCTGCATCGCTTCCCATTACTTCACTGCTTGCGGATTGGATCATATTTAGACCAGTTTCATTGCAATTAATAATTTTTTGATTGTGGTCAACTACAAAAACACCCATCGGTATTGAACCCAAGAGTAACTTAAGTATATTAATATTTTTCTCTTTACGAAACAAACCAATCAGCATGTCTTCTCGGGTAATATATCCCATTAATTCATCTTCATTGTTCTTAACTAAAACAATCGGGTTTCCAAGCACTTTGAATACAAACGACATGGTAATTTCCTTACCCGGCTTGAATATCTCTATATTTTTTATCGATATTGCATTGGAACGTATTTGTTCTACACATAAATCTTCGTTCTTCTTTCCTGATGTTTTCAAATCTCTTAAATCCACGTATGCACTTAATTCGTTATTCTTCGTTAAAAATACATAAGGATCCATGCGATTTGCTATTTGCTCTGAAAAACATACTTGATCAATGTCCATTGAAACTGCAAATATAGGTTTTAATTTACTAGAAATTGTCTGATTCAATATAAGCACCCCTTTTACAGATCAATTCACATTGTATCACGGTATTCGAAATAATCATAATACTATTTCTGTTTTATTCAACTAGTAAAATCGTGTCAGTATTCATTATCGCGCGGATATTATTATTTTACACAGCCTTATCTTTATCCTTTTCCATCTCCGGAAGCTTCTGTCTAAATCCTTTTGTTAAAAATATCAAATATAACACACCAAGCCCGAACCAAATACTTCCCAATATTTTAGAATAACTATCTAAGTTGAATAGGAGTACAACATTTAACAAACATCCTACTGAAGGAATAATAAAGTACTTCATAACCCCGCGAAGAGAGCGCTTTCTTTTTTTACCAAAGTATAAAACAATAACCGAAATATTTACAAAAGCAAAAGCAATTAATGCTCCAAAATTAATAAAGGAAGCAACCAAGGTTAGACTTAAGAATAAAGCTGATAAAGATAATAAACTAATCAGCAAAATATTATTGACTGGAACTTTTGTTTTCTTACTCAGTTTCCCAAAGAAACTTTTCGGAAGTTGCCCGTCCCTCCCCATGGCATATAAAACACGAGAAGCACTTGCTTGTGCTGCAGAGGCAGAACCAAATACAACAATTGCAGTTACAGCTAAAAATGCTGATTCTAAAGCGCTTCCTCCGACACGCGCCATGATTTCATAAGATGCAGCATCAGCATCTTTAAAACTATTATAGTCGGGCCAAACATTATGAGCGAGATAGGAGACAATAATAAATATTATCCCTCCGATAATAGTTACGATAAGAATGGCACGCGGTATATTTTTCTTTGGATTTTTCACTTCTTCTGAAAAAGTTGAAACGGCATCAAATCCAAGAAAGGAGAAACAAAGCAGCGCGGCTCCTGCGACTATTTGCGGAAAAGAATATCCATCGTAAATAAAATTGTTATGCAATACCGCATAATTTTATATTCTTATTCATAAACTTTTAACTATTTAGGTTATGAGCGCATAACCGTGGAGTCTGTATGTAAGGTTTCAACTTTCGCAGCTGAAACAGTAAACTACTCTCTGGTATAATTAGTGAAACCAGCAATTCATTATAGTTATGGACACGATTCCAAAACTTCAATTGAGACATTAGAGGGTTCTAATGTCTCGTTTGAAGGTGATTCCAGATCATTCGAGTGAATAGCGGGGCTCTAATCAATCGAAGGAAGCAGATTCCAGTCCGTTCGAGTAATTAGAAAGATGCTAATCGATCGAATGAAGCAGACTCCAGTCCATTCGAATGAATAGAAAGGTGCTAATCGATCGAATGAAGCAGACTCCAGTCCGTTCGGATAAATAGAGGAGTCTCATTCCCGTTTGAACAAGATTCTAGTTCACTCGGGCTGAAAAATCTTATCAACATCTGAAAACACTTACCTTGCTTGAATTCGCTACTGAAGCTGTCCGTTTATTATATTGAGCTAGTCAACTGTACTATGTAAAGTCTTCTCGGCACAGTGATGTAGAGCAATTTTATCACGCATTAACGGTCTGTAATCCCCCCACTGAATGAAGTTTCACTTTATAATCTCCCAGAGGATAAAAAAAAGAACGAACCCACTCTCCATCAACATAGGAGAGTAGATTACGTTCCCGTTATTTCTACTTATTCACTTAACCATTCGTTAATCAAATCTCGATTGTCTTCTACCCATTTTTCTGCACCAACAATCGGTTCTTCTCCAGCCTCTTCCGCTTCAGCTACATAGCTCATTAATTCCCCAATGGAATCATCATCCATTTTCCAGTTCTTTAACCATTGATTAACTTCTGGGAAATCGTCAGCGAAACCTAACCTTTTTGCGTGATGAATTTTTTCCGTTTCCCCGAACATGTTTTTAGGATCGTCTAGATATTTTAAGTCCATTTCCGAAAACACACGATGTGGGTTCCATAATGGCGCGACAATTGGGGCCTCTTCACGAATTGCTTCCTCAATTGCTGTAAGCATCGCTGGTTCGGAACTTGGTACAAGCTCAAAGTCCAACTCGTATTCTGCAATCATTTCCTCGGTAGTATCCATTGTTCCGGCACCAGGATCAAATCCAGTAATCTGATTCTCAAACAGTTCTTTGTTCTCATTTAAATCTTCAATACTATTGATATCTTCCATATATGCTGGTACAACTAATCCAACCTTAGCATTGTCATACCAAACCTCTTCTGAAAAATCGATTTGCTCTTGATATTGCTCGAGATAGTTCTTATCTTGAACCGGCAGCCAAAATTCCAAGTTGACATCCAATTCATCATTTGCGAGTGCTGCCATTTGTGTCCCCATATCTAATAAGTGAAACTCAACATCATATCCTTCTTCCTCAAGAATGACTTTCCACATATTTGTGACAGCAATGTTTTCTGCCCAACTAATTTGTCCAATATCGATCGTCTCATCCGCACTTTCTGCAGCGCTTTCTGACGATGCACCTTCTGCATCTCCATTGCCGCATGCCGCAAGAACACCTATCATCAAAAAAGTAAAGACAAATAATATTCCCCTTCTCAAACTCATGAATTAGATTGCCTCCAGTAAAATTTAAGTTTCTTCATTTTCCTTTGGTAAAAATTCAAATATTTCTCCTGAACGAATACTTGCTACTAATTTTCTTAACCAATGATAATATACTTTCGATTCATTCAACATGTCGTAATGCTCTTTCGCTTCTTCTTTTATTTCATCTGCTATTGACTCATCATTAATAATTTCTGCTAATTCCTTTTCAGCAAGTTGAACTGCATCCAAGTTCATACTTACTTCTCGCTCCCATTGTTGACAGTAGAAGGACATAAAGGTATTAAAGAAATTCTTTTCCGCTGTATAAGTATGTTTTCTTGAGCCCCTCGTATAAACACGCTTTACATAACCGATGTTCTGCAATTTACGCACACTTGTGCTCATACTTGCTTTAGTCATCCCGATTTCTTCAAGCATCTCATCCAAATTCATTTTATCTTCAAAATACATCGTGGCGTACAACCTACCGGCGGCTGGCGTCACTCCGTATAAATCCATCGTTTCTGCGATAGCACCAATGACTTGATCCTTGGCAAAGTCCAATTTTTCTCTCGCTTCTTTATCATTTAAGCTTCCCAATGACTTACTCTCCTTGCCTATTGTTCATTTTGTTAAATTTTTTCTTAACAAACTTAATACTACTCTTTCTAAAATAAATGTCAAGTGGATGAAAACATGCCAAACCGCTTCGTTACCTATATATATTAATTTATAAAACTATTTTTTCCTAGCATACATGTGTTAAAAAATGACTAAATCTCTTTGACACACACTTTTTTATGTGTTAGATTAAATTTGTTCAAAACGTTAAATTTTTTCTTAACAAACTTAACAACAAAGCAACGTAACAAAATGAGGAGGTTTCGGTATTGGACATAAAAAAACAATACATAAATGGCCAGTGGGTTGAAGCAATCTCCGGAAATACAAGAGATATTATTAATCCGTATAACCAAGAGGTCATTGCGGTTGTTGCTGATGGAAACGCACAGGATTCCGAAAAAGCAATCGCTGCAGCAAGAGAAGCTTTCGATCAAGGCGATTGGCCGAATACGCCAGCTACAGAACGTGCCAAGATCGTTAAAAAAATCGCGGACCTGATTGACCGTGATCAAGAAGAACTTGCAAAACTTGAATCATTAGATACCGGAAAAACACTAGAAGAAAGCCGGTGGGATATGGAAGATATTGCCGGTGTCTTCCGTTACTATGCCGAGCTTGCCGATAAAGATGGAGGCGAAATAATAAACTCTCCCATCCCGAATTCGATCAGCAAAGTAGTGAAAGAACCTGTTGGTGTCTGTGGGCAAATTACTCCTTGGAATTACCCACTACTTCAAGCTTCTTGGAAACTAGCTCCAGCTCTCGTCACTGGAAACACACTCATCATCAAGCCGAGTGAAATTACGCCACTTACACATATTAAAATCTTTGAATTAATCGAAGAATCCGGTGTACCTAAAGGTGTTGCCAACCTTGTACTTGGCCCTGGAAACACAGTTGGCGCAGAGCTTTCGAGTCACAAAAATGTAGATTTAATTTCCTTTACCGGCGGAATCGAAACAGGAAAAACGATTATGCAGGCTGCAAGTCACAACATGAAAAAAATCGCACTCGAACTCGGTGGCAAGAACCCGAATGTTATTTTTGCCGATGCCAATTTAGAAGTAGCAATCGATCAAGCCTTAAACGCTGTATATTTTCATGCTGGACAAATCTGTTCAGCCGGAACGAGAATCATCGTCGAGGAAAGCATCCATGATACATTTGTCGACGCACTGACCCAGCGAGTGAAAAAGATTAAACTCGGTAATGGCTTTGATGAAACAACACAGATGGGACCACTTATTTCTGAAGAGCATTTAAAAAAGGTCGAAAGGTATGTTGAAAAAGGAATTAAAGAAGGAGCAACTGTCGCAGTCGGAGGCAAACGTCCAGATGATGCAGAACTCCAAAATGGTTTTTTCTATCTGCCTACCATTTTGACGAATTGCACGACCGACATGAGTGTTGTTCAAGACGAAGCTTTCGGTCCTGTAATTACAGTGGAGAAATTCAAAACCGAAGAAGAAGCGATCAAACTAGCAAATGATTCCATTTACGGACTATCCGGCGGTGTATGGACAAAAGATATCGTAAAAGCAGAACGCTGTGTTGCAAAAATGCGCATGGGTACCGTATGGATTAATGATTTTAATATCTACTTCCCACACGCTCCATGGGGAGGCTATAAGCAATCTGGAACTGGCCGCGAACTAGGAGGCATGGGACTGGAAGAATACCAAGAAACAAAACATATATTCCATAATTTGAAACCGGAAACAATGAACTGGTTTTAATATCAAAAGCGGAGGCGCCCTTGCAGGCTCAGTTCGCGATTCGTTTCGCGGGCGCCTGGGACAGCGCCGCATTGCTCGTCCCATCAAAAGATCTGCTAGTTGCTTGGCGCAGAGTGGACGCGGCTGATGCAGTAAATACAAATAATCTACAGCCATGAAATCTTATAAATGTCTAAACACTTAAAAGTACTTAGGAGGTATTTATTAATGAGTTTAAATATGAAAGTTGAACAAATGTATAATTTTCACCAATTCGAACTACCAACAGCGATTAAACACGGGATTGGATCTATCAAGCATATTGGAGAAGAAGTTAAAAACCTTGGCGTTACAAAAGCACTATTAGTTACCGACCCGGGAATCTATGAAGCTGGTGTAACAAAGCCAATTGAGAACTATTTAAAAGAAGCTGGAATCGAGATTTCTTTATTTAATAAAGTAGAACCAAACCCGCCGGTACGTCTTATTGCAGAAGGAAGCAAACAATACAAAGAAGATAACTGTGATGGGCTTGTTGCTGTAGGAGGAGGAAGCTCCATGGACACAGCAAAAGCAATTGGTGTTGAAATAGCTCATAATGCTTCCGTTTTAGAGTATGAAGCAGCGGAAGGCAAAAAGCCGCTTGAGAACCGAATTCCAGCACTAACAACAATCCCTACCACCGCTGGAACTGGTTCAGAAGTAACACAATGGGCAGTGATTACAGATGAGGAACGTGAATTCAAATTTAACACAGGCGGACCACTCATCGCAGCACACTTAACGATTATAGATCCAGAGTTACATGTTTCCATGCCTCCACACGTGACGGCAATGACAGGTATTGACGCCCTTGCACATGCAATCGAATGCTACACGATGCACTACGCACAACCGGTTACAGATGCAGTCGCACTCCTTGCTATCGAATATGTTGGAAAATACATTCGTCGTGCTTACGCAGATGGCGGTGACATTGAAGCAAGATACGGAATGGCTCAAGCTGCCATGCTTGCAGGTTTATCTTACGGAAGTGAATCAGCAGGAGCAGCGCACGCAATGTCTCAAACACTCGGTGGTATTATCCCGGTTGCACATGGTCAGTGTGTTGCAACGATGATGGGCCCTGTCATGGAATATAACTGGAAAGGTCATCCAGCTAAATTTGCTCGAATCGCACAAGCGCTCGGCGTGAATACATTCAATATGACAACAGACGAAGCAGCAAAAGCAGCGGTTAATGAAGTTTATAAACTTGCAGAAGACTTGGATATTCCAAATTTAGAAGAACAAGGTGTATCCCCTGACATGATTGATAGGCTTGCAAAAGAAGCAATGAAAGATCCACAAACAGTAGGTAACCCACGCGACTTGACGGAAGAAGATTATAAGTGGATTTACAAACGTTGCTTTAACTTGGTTCCTAAAACTCTCTAATTTTATTTCAGGCAGCAAAACAGCTCCGGTCATTATTATAATGAACGGAGCTATTTTTATTTAGACTGCGGGACAGGTTCGTTATCCGATTACGTCAACAGTACAGTCATAGAGGAGGTACTCTGAATATACCCTTAGTAAATGACCAGAACAAATTCGCTAATACAAAAGAGAAACTACAAACACCTAACAATCACGCTGTATATAATAGTAATATAGAGTTCTTAAATTTGCATCATTTCATACGAAAAACTATCTCCGTTTTTTCTTTTTAAATGTCTTAAATAGGAAATAAACGAGTATTGCTATTACAGCATAAACCAGAAAGAATACTATAAATCCCCACAACCCCATCACTGCATCAGCAAATTCCATATTCCCCCTGTTCGTAATTGCTTGCTGCAGTTCGATAGCAAAGACAAGGACAACCATTACCGTAAACGTATAAACAAAGGAAAGAATAGTCGTACTCCATTTCATCTTTTCAATAATTTTAAAGAAGAAATGCACCATGAAGAATGTAACCATTCCAATAATACCAATTATCCAGAAATGAAGCTGTTTATCTGTCATATGTAAACCGAACATATCGGTCAATAGATCATGGATGTCATTCACTATTTCTGCCAATGTAATAATTATTTCTTTCACTGGAAGCCTCCTAAAACTGCTTTGGATGAATAAAAGAATAGCTTTAGTTTACTATAAATCTATGATAATAAACATAGGGAAGGTTCTGTATTGTTTCAATGTTGCAAGGTAAAAGAACGGGTACCTGTGCCCTCCCACCTTAAAACATTACTTTTTCTGATTTTTATTTAGAATCGTACGTAACTCTTTAATATCCTCTTCAGACAAAGATTCCTCTTCCATAAACTGAACGAGCATGGATTTTACCGTTCCACCATAAATCCGTTTAATAAAGGATTTTGCCTCGGCACGCTGACATTCTTCCTGAGAGTATTTGGGATAGAAGGTATAGATCTTTTGATTTTTATTAATACCAACTACTTCTTTTTGTGCGAGGCGATCAAGAAGTGTGCGTACGGTTTTAGGCTTCCAGTCTGTTTTTTCCTGTAAAGAAGAAATTACTTCATTCGCTGTTTGCGGGGCTTTTTCCCAAAGAACGTTCATAACTTCCCATTCCGCTTCGGATATATTAGGTATATGTTTAGACACTGTTACCGACCTCCCGATTATATTTGCTGAAAAACATTTCACTTAGACACAATTTCATTCATCCTTAAAGATGCCTTTATCGTTTAAAATAGATAATGTAATATCTGCAGCTTTACTTCCAGACACATCGGTATCATTCTGTATATTTGTTGCAAAAAAGTATATGTTTGCTCCATTTTCTACGTAACCAATAAACCAGCCGTTAATATTTTCACCATTAACCATACCGGTACCGGTTTTCCCAGATAAATGGAAATCGTCTAATTCCTTAATTCGCAACGAATCTTTAACGGCTTGCACATTCTTCTCTTCAAAGCCAAATTCATTGAAATAAAATGCTTTTAACAATTGCACCTGTTCAACTGGAGATATTTTTAAGGATGACTCCATCCAATAACGCTCTTTTCCAGCAGAAACGTCGTAATTGCCATAATGAATTCCTTTTAAATTTTCTTGGATCTTATCAAGTGACATTGATTTATCTAATTCCTGAAAATACCAGTTTACCGAATTCGCCATTGCTGTATATAAATTATGATCTCTATTCCAGGAATCAAAAGGATAATTCTCACCATCCCATTTGATAGTGGAGTTTTCACTTGTTATCGTATTTGCCTCCATACCAAATAATGCACTATAAATTTTGTAAGTTGAATTCGGTGAAACCCTTAATGTACTTTGATTTTTATTATAAATCCTATAACTATCAGCCTGTGCATCATATAATACAAAACTACCTTCATCATCCTTGAAATACGTACTAAGATCCTCGTAAGTCACGCGCTCATGATTAAATTTGTATTGATCATTGCCACTTGCCATAGCGGAAACAAATGGTAATTGACAAGATAAGATTATCCCAACCATGAGAAAAATGAGTATACTTTTTAGTTTCAGCAGCTTAGATTCTTGTGTGAAACCGGCAATATTGATGATACGTTTCTTAATATGCTTCTTTGAACCATTCAAGTGGTTTGCCAAAGCAAGGTTTTTTAATTTTGACGTTTTCCCAGCAAAATTTAAGATGGTATTTCCGTAATCGACAGCACAATCCCCACCCATTGAATTTAACACCGCAGTGTCACAAGCAATCTCGCGATCCAACCTCATTTCTCTTAAAGAAAACCAAACTAGTGGATGATACCAGTATAGAATTTGGAAAATAATAACAAAGTAATTGGTCAGGACATCTTTGTTTTTTAAATGATGTAATTCGTGCAGCAGAATATATTTGATCTCTTCCGTAGTAAGCCATTGATCTAAATTTGTTGGTAATACGATATAGGGCTTAAATAAACCAAAAGCCAGCGGAGACTTTATTACTGGCGACTCTCTTACGCTTACATTAAAGGTAAAAGGCTTAGTTAGCTTTAATTGCTGCTTACATTGTTCAAATAGCAATAGCAATTCTTTATTTTGGATGAGCTGTGTTGTTTTTTTGATAGTTTTTAGCTTATACCAGGATTTTATGGTCAAGATGCCCATAAATAGCATTCCTGCCATCCACAAACTTACAAAGAAATTGATTAAGAAATCAGGGCTTGAACGATTGACGGATACTGAAAAATCCTTCATCCAATTTTCACGTTCTCCTTCCACTTCTCCTGAATCAATAGTGTAACGATTTTCGTTACTCTCAATGGAATCCAGAGCAATAAAATGACCATCAAAAGGAAGGAGCTCTTCCGGTAAAAATGGAATAGCCAACGCAAATAATAACAAAAACCATAGATTATAATGCCATTTTGCTGATAGCTGTTTCTGGAATATCTTTTTAATCAGCAAAATTACTATAATTGTAAAGGTAGGTAAGAGTAAACTGATTACAAAATTAGTAAAAAACATAGCTTTCGACCTCAATTCTGTCGGTTACCAGTAAATTTATCACGTATTAACGCTCTGTAATACCCCCACCTCTAAACAAGAGGGAAAACCAAAACCTGATTCTGTTCAACTAACATTCAGTTGGGGAGGTAAGGAAACCCCCACTGAATGAAGTTTCACTTTATCAAGTATATGGGAAACATGTCTACTTACCATGTCTATCTCAATATTACAATTGTAATATAACATGCTAGCATGGTTTGTTCAATACAAAAAATATAAAAAAAGTAATTGACAATCATAGACTACAAATGTAATATTGTATTACGCTTGTAGTCTACAAGTTAAATTTTTAGGGAGGGTTTATTTTGAAGAAGATATTCAATACTAGAAAGTTCATACTAGCAATTTGCTTTATGGCAGTCATTGGATTGATTGGATGTACAAAAGAAAAGGATTCGAGCGAGTCCGTATCTAACTCAAGTAACGAAGAATCCAATCAGACGATAGACAACCATTTCGCCCAATTAGAGAAAGAGTTTGATGCTAAACTTGGTGTTTATGCGATTGACACTGGTTCTGGAAAAATAATTGATTATCAAGCTGATGAACGATTCGCCTTTACCTCTACGGTAAAAGCATTAGCAGTTGGAGCGGTTCTACAACAGAACACAATGGAAGAATTAAACGAAACGGTTACTTATACGAAAGATGATTTGGTCACCTATTCCCCGATTACAGAGAAACATGTAGATTCTGGAATGACCTTATTGGAATTAAGCGAAGCAGCTATTCGTTACAGCGATAATACTGCGGGTAATTTATTATTTAATGAATTAGGTGGTCCGGATGGTTTGGAGAAAGCAATGAGGGATATAGGAGATACCGTTTTACATTCTAATCGGACAGAACCAAATTTAAATGAAGCTCAACCAGGAGACATTCGTGACACAAGCACTCCAAAGGCACTTGCTACAAGCTTGCAAGCTTTCGCGCTTGATGATCATTTACTATATAAGCCCAAGCAAGATATGCTATTAGAGTGGCTTCAAACGAATACTACCGGGGACACATTAATCCGCGCCGGCGTGCCTGAAGAATGGACAGTTGGCGATAAAAGCGGCGCAGGTGGTTACGGAACACGAAATGATATTGGGATTGTGTGGCCACCTGATCAAGAACCTATTGTCATTGCAATTCTTTCAAGCCGTGATACAGAAGACGCATCATATAATGATGATTTGATAAAACAAGCAACCGAAATAACAGTAGATGCGCTTAAATAGTCTTTTTATAAGTTATCGAAATAACTGAAAACTGATAACTAAAGAAATGCGGACCCCACTCTACTATACTAGTACTTAAAATAAACAAGTACATTCAATCAAAGGAATGGACTTGTTTATTTTATGATTCTTCCGCAAGTTTTTCAACATATAAATTAAATTCCTTATCATAACTCTTACGCTTTGTTCTTTAATACACTTCGATCTATTTCTTGGCTATTATACAATCCCAATTTAGTGTGTCTAATTTTAGTCTAACATCGCCTTTATCCCAATAATTCAACTATTAACTCTTTTAAGGGATCCCTTTACTAAATATACAAATGCCCGATATAGGTAGTATATACCAATCCTTTTAACTCTTAATCATTGTTTCTCTATCTTTATTTTTAAGTTAAAGCGCTGATCTGGTTGGTTGAAGTAAAAATAACAATTCGTAGTATTTTCTATTACATTTGTCGTAGAAATGCTTAAATTTATATCAACATAAGATAGAGATTAACCAAACTTAGATAATTCAAATGGAAGGGGAAATAGAAAAAATGAAAAATGATAAAACAGCTAATGGGAAGGATAAGAGGGTTACAAATAAAGCCTCTAGGAGAAATGGTTTTTTCACGAAAAATTTACAACGTCAAATTATCATTCCCTTTTTAATTCTACTGATTTTAGCTGTAGGAGCGGTGGCTTTTGTAAGCTATCAATCTAGTGCAAGGAATACAACGGAGGAACTTACGAAAAACGTAGAAAACCAGATGACCGGGATGAATGATACGTTTGAAATCTTCTTTAAAAATATAATTAATACAATAGACCGCTTTACTTCCAGTGAACTTCTTTCCAACTATGACAATGATAATAAAGAGCAGATTTTGGAAGACTTAGCTGCAATGAAAGATTCGGATGATACCATTTTCGGTATTTATATTGGTATTGAGGAAACAGAAGAGTATATTGGTGTTGAGGAAACAGCAGAGATAATCGATCCTCATGATGACTCAGATTCAAGTTACAATCCTACCGAGCGACCATGGTATCAAGATGCTGTAGAGGCAGAAGGAGAAACAATCTGGACAGAACCTTATAAATCGGATGGCTCAGATTATACGGTAGTCACTGCAGCTCGTGCTTACTATGATACGAGCGGACTTGTTGGTGTGTTTGCCCTCGATGTATCTGTTGATACACTGTTAGAAATGGTTAACGACATAAAAATCGGTGATTCTGGCTATGCATTAGTGTTAGATCGTGCTGGCAAATACATCACACATCCAGATGAACAATATATTGGAGAAGATGGGTCCCAGAGTGAGTTCTATCAAGCAATCGAAAAAGTTGGGGACCAGGGGATTGTTGACTATCAATTCGAGGGGAAAGACAAGATCATGGCGTTCACAAAAAATCCAACTACAGGATGGATTCTTGGTGGTACGGTTTATGTGGATGAGTTCCGAGAAAAGGCGCGAACTATTTTAATTCCAATTGCCATCACCTTAAGTCTAGCACTGATTGTAGCAATCACCGTATCGTTTTTCACCACAAAAAGAATTACGACTCGAATTCAAATGGTCATGGATAGAATGAAGGAAATTGCAAATGGGGATTTAAGCAAAGAACCAATTGAAGTGAAATTAGAGGATGAAATTGGACAACTAAGTGTTGCGACAAATGAAATGAATAAAAATATGCGCAATCTACTACATCAGATTAACACCGTGTCTGAAACCGTAGCAAACCAAAGTGAAGAGCTAACCCAATCTTCAAATGAAGTAATGACTGGGACGGAACAAGTAGCATCAACCATGCAAGAAATCGCAGCAGGTTCCGAATCTCAAGCAAATAATGCAAGTGAGCTTTCTTCCAAGATGAATGTATTTACTACAAAAGTGCAAGAGACAAGTGAAAATAGTGAACACATCCAACAATCTTCAGATGAGGTTTTACAAATGACCGACGAAGGAGCCGAGTTAATGAAATCCTCTACTGAGCAAATGGCTGTTATTGACAAAATTGTCCATCATGCGGTTAGAAAAGTAGAGGGATTAGACACGCACGCGCAAGAGATTTCAGAGTTGGTTTCAGTTATTCAAGATATTGCTGATCAAACAAATTTACTAGCACTAAACGCAGCTATCGAGGCTGCCCGAGCCGGTGAACAAGGAAAAGGATTCGCTGTTGTTGCCGATGAAGTGAGAAAGCTTGCTGAACAATCTTCTAACTCTGTAACAAACATTACAGATATTGTAAATAGCATTCAAAATGAATCTAGTATGGTCGTCACCTCCTTGAAAGAAGGATATACAGACGTAGTGCAAGGCACGGAGCAAATAAAAACGACTGGTGAAACATTCGAGAAGATTCGTACAGCAGTTGTGGATATGGGAAATAAAATTAACGTTGCATCTGAAAACCTTATGGACATCGCAGCAAATAACCAAGCGATGAATACATCCATCCAAGAAATTGCAGCTATCTCAGAAGAATCAGCAGCAGGTGTAGAGCAAACTTCTGCATCAACCCAGCAAACAAGCTCTGCGATGGAAGAGGTTACCGCTAGTTCGGATGAGCTTGCAAAGTTAGCAGAAGAATTAAACCGGTTAGTAAATGAATTTAAATTATAGACATTTATTTCAATCCACGCTCCCCATACAGGGAGCGACATCATCTATGCAGCGGCGAATTCCGACCATGAAGTATTTCAATCCACGCTCCCCATACAGGGAGCGACTAGACGGCAAAATCAAAAGCTTAGGAGACGGATTATTTCAATCCACGCTCCCCATACAGGGAGCGACTTTGATTCACCTCCCTAAAATGTCCTTGCATTAATTTCAATCCACGCTCCCCATACAGGGAGCGACGGCTTACAAGCGCCCATAGGACCATGAGGTGTGATTTCAATCCACGCTCCCCATACAGGGAGCGACCGATTGTTCCACCAATTTTTGTACCATCTGTCCGATTTCAATCCACGCTCCCCATACAGGGAGCGACTACTTAATCCTGACTAATTCCTTATAATTGTCTGATTTCAATCCACGCTCCCCATACAGGGAGCGACCGGTCATTGCTGGTACTGTGGAGAAGTTTTAAAATTTCAATCCACGCTCCCCATACAGGGAGCGACGATCTATCACACTAGCGACGGTAGAAATATAGAATTTCAATCCACGCTCCCCATACAGGGAGCGACCTTTGTTTGACATATGATTGTGATTATCTTCGAATTTCAATCCACGCTCCCCATACAGGGAGCGACGGGCCTGCTTTTAATCTCTGCTCGTGCCATGTTTATTTCAATCCACGCTCCCCATACAGGGAGCGACTTGAGCGATTTAAAGATATGGAGGGATGACGATGATTTCAATCCACGCTCCCCATACAGGGAGCGACTTGTGGTAATTGTACCATTCAGATTCAATTTTTTTATTTCAATCCACGCTCCCCATACAGGGAGCGACCGTAAACTCACTACCTGAACCGGCAGATAAAAGTATTTCAATCCACGCTCCCCATACAGGGAGCGACGTTGATTTTCATATGACCCCCACCCCCGCAGAAAATTTCAATCCACGCTCCCCATACAGGGAGCGACTTTATCACGGTAGAGAGAGGATTGCCTAAATATAATTTCAATCCACGCTCCCCATACAGGGAGCGACCGAAATCATGCATTTTTTGGATGTGATAGACAACTGATTTCAATCCACGCTCCCCATACAGGGAGCGACAATTCAGAAGTTTTAATTGGTTCTTGGCTAAATATATTTCAATCCACGCTCCCCATACAGGGAGCGACGATGAAAAGCGTAGTATGACCAAAAGGCTTATAATTTCAATCCACGCTCCCCATACAGGGAGCGACAATTCAGAAGTTTTAATTGGTTCTTGGCTAAATATATTTCAATCCACGCTCCCCATACAGGGAGCGACTGTTTAACATTCCGGTTTCGTTTCTTAATGATAGAATTTCAATCCACGCTCCCCATACAGGGAGCGACTTTTGATAAAGATATAGCGTTAGGACACGCACAATTTCAATCCACGCTCCCCATACAGGGAGCGACGGATGAGTAAAGAAATCACTGTCAACATTCAAAAAATTTCAATCCACGCTCCCCATACAGGGAGCGACTGTCGGTGAACAAAAACGAGTAGTTTGGCTGACTATTTCAATCCACGCTCCCCATACAGGGAGCGACGTTTTGTAACAAGTGTTTGTAAACATTGCGGTAAATTTCAATCCACGCTCCCCATACAGGGAGCGACATCTAAACGATAATAATATAAGGACTAAAAGAGGATTTCAATCCACGCTCCCCATACAGGGAGCGACGTTACTGCCGATTGCTTCATACCTATTTCATGGCAATTTCAATCCACGCTCCCCATACAGGGAGCGACACAAATGCCCTAACCCTTTGCTCTAAACACCATAGAATTTCAATCCACGCTCCCCATACAGGGAGCGACGATATGTCGCTTATGTAAATGATGAATACATTGGCATTTCAATCCACGCTCCCCATACAGGGAGCGACCGGTCATAATCACATTTAGGGTGATTGCAGGGGAGATTTCAATCCACGCTCCCCATACAGGGAGCGACGATTTAAGGCGCACGGAGACCCTTTAACACTAGTATTTCAATCCACGCTCCCCATACAGGGAGCGACTTTTGACTGCGCCTGTTCCCATAGTTTTCGGGATAATTTCAATCCACGCTCCCCATACAGGGAGCGACGATGTTCTTTAAAGACTTCATGACAACCTCCTTAATTTCAATCCACGCTCCCCATACAGGGAGCGACACTTTTTCTTTTATCGCTTGGTGGATTAGGGCAAATTTCAATCCACGCTCCCCATACAGGGAGCGACGATAAGTTATTTTTAAATATCTTGCACTATGAACATTTCAATCCACGCTCCCCATACAGGGAGCGACAGTACCTCTATCAGTCTTAAACCTTTAAGACTGATAATTTCAATCCACGCTCCCCATACAGGGAGCGACGGATAAAGCCAGCAGATGGGTGCTGAAGCTTGAGATTTCAATCCACGCTCCCCATACAGGGAGCGACAAGCCCCGTCCCTGCTGGAGGTATACGGTGGGCTGATTTCAATCCACGCTCCCCATACAGGGAGCGACTGGGGTGGCTTATCAATCGTGTGGATGATTTGGAAATTTCAATCCACGCTCCCCATACAGGGAGCGACAGATAGCTTGGGGGTACTACTCTTATGACGATATAATTTCAATCCACGCTCCCCATACAGGGAGCGACCGTCTTTCTTACTTTTATCCCTGTAAAAATATTTAATTTCAATCCACGCTCCCCATACAGGGAGCGACTGCGAGATATTGACAAATCCAACATTTCGCCTCTACATATAGTAGTCTATCCATTACTTTTCACTAATTCAATCAAAATTCCTTCTATTTCCTTAAGTAAACATGCATATTCTGCGCGAACCTCCCTGGAAAATCATGGTCACTTCGGGTTCGCGCATTAAAAAATCAGTGGCTTTTCTACTTCAAGCGACGGTTTAGCACCTATATGCTTCACCTTATTTTCATAATTGTTCCCTAAGCGATAGAACCGAAGACTATCAACAGATGGATCGATGATTGATTCTAAGCTTAGTTCCAACTGGCGTAATTGCGTACTGTCCACCACACACTCAAATACAGAATTCTGCACTCGGACCCCGTATTCCTCACACTTCTTAGCTACTTTTCTCAATCTCTTTTGGCCACTCGCAGACACCGTCTGGACATCATAGGTTACTAGTATTAACACTTTCTTCACCTACCTAAGTAAAATTGGAGGATATGCATCAAGGTCTCCCCTTAAAAATCTGGCTAATAATAATGCTTGCACATGCGGGATTAATCCCCAGGAGATTTTTTCTTTTAAATACGGGTGAGTAATTTCAGACTCCTTATTTTCCTGCCATAGCTGCAGAAATTTCCTTCTCGCATCATCTTTAAGGATGACAGCACCATTTTCTTTAATAACAAAATCCTTTGCATGAATCTGTTTTCTATTAACTATCTTTAAAACAAATCGGTCTGCAATCAATGGTCGCAACTCTTCCATGACATCTAAAGCAAGAGAAGTTCTTCCTGGCCGGTCACGATGCAAAAAACCTACATACGAATCAAGTCCGACCCCTTCTAGAGCAGCCACTGTTTCCGATGCCAGTAAAGAATACGAAAAAGACAGTAACGCGTTTATTCGGTCTAATGGCGGTCTCCGGTTACGATGCGAGAATGTGAAATCTTCTTTATTCTGCAGAATGCATTCGTCAAAAACACTGTAATAAACACTTGCGGCGTTTCCTTCAATTCCTCTTAAATCTTCTAAATTGATGCATGTAAGTATGTGCTGTCGGGCTTTTGCAAGACTACTGATTGCATGTTTAATCCGCTCTGAATTCACGCGCAGTACATGGTCTCTCCACGTACGATTTAACAGTTGCTCACTGTTAAAGATTTTCCCAACGATCATATGTCTAGCTACCCGTAAGCTTTCATCTTCTGAGTCGGAAATTCTATATTGTTTTTTCCGCAACAAAACGTTGCCATTCGACTCTCCCGTTAGCCGCCCGCGAAATCTGCCCGCGCTTGTGAAAAAGGTGAGACTAATATTTTGTTCCATGCATTCAGCCATTAGTGCTGGGCTTGCTCCTTGATGTCCAAAGGTACAAATCGCCTGGATATTATGAAGCGGGACACGTGCAATTGATTCATCTTCTTTTATAAGGTTTAGATTTTTTCCTTTAAGAGCCAAATAGATATCGGGCTGAGAAACGTAAACAGTATTAAGTAATTTTTTCATTCCGCCAACACCCTATTCATGTACGCAGATACTTTTTCTTTTTCCAGCATTTCCGGCAAACAGATATCCCGTAATGAGCATCTTAAGCAATGTTTTCCAGTTTTTACCCTTGGAGTGTGCTTTCTACCATAGTAATGATGCATTTCTTTTAACATTTCTTTTGCTCTATTCCTGAGATTATTTGTGATAGGGACTGGTTCCCTTCGTTTGATTTCATGGTAGTAGAGTGCAGCCTCCTCAATCACTGTTCCGAGCATTTCCTCGAGACACAGGGACTGAGCAGCTAGCTGCAAAATATCGGCATCATGCTTTTTGGGTTTGCCCTTTTTATATTCTATTGGTTTTACAGAATACAGCCCTTCCTCTTTGTCTAAAGGAATACCGTCTTCATCTCTTGTAAATTCCACCATATCGCAGATGCCACTGATGCCAAGCGAGCTTGAATGAACAGGCAGCGCGCGGACAAAAATGGTATCTCCCCTTTTTTCGCGTATGAAAGGGTCGTCAGCCTTCTCATGGAGGGCATTTCCTTCTACCGTCAATACATTCTCAGCCCACTCCTGCTCCACATGAATAAGCGCCCACTGCCGCTTGCAGAATACAAAATGCTGGATCCCTGAAAGCATCAGATAATCTTGTTCATTATAGCCCGTCATGTTCTTCAACTGGCAGTCCTTCCAGCTCATCTACTGTAATCTTGTAATTTTCAATAGAATGAGGAAGATTGTCTTCTACCTTTTTCACGTGTACGGTCCGATGAACTTTAGCAGAAGAATAATTTCCTAATTTCGAATCATGCTCCCACCAGAATACTTTATTTACCTCCATACTACCGTCTGGTCGTGCGGAAGATGCATCGTTTGCGAACAATGTTTTTAACGCTTCTTTCAGTTTTTGTGCATCTTCACAAGTAAATCCAGTACGTTCAGCGAGCTGCGGATTAATGCTTCCGTAAAATACATATACACCAAAATCTACTCGATGTTTCATCCCCATCGTGTCGGATGTTTTTTGACCCGGATCTTTTGTATTTGTGATCGAGTTAACACTCTTTGTAATCTGCATACTAGATATATCTACCGGCTCCACACTTGTTGCAGTATGAATAGATACCGGACCGCGGATGCCGATAGACATTTTTGTCCCTTTAAATGCAAACACTTGTCCAAAAGCACGCACATCATACCAGGTGTTGCTTGCTATCATTTCAGCTGATTCTTCGTCTGCTCCTGTTGCTTTCGACTTGGTCAGTAATTTTTTCAATTCTTCCACTGAATCTACCCTGTCTTTGATACTACGGAATGCATCAGATCGCCTTTCATCCGACTGAACAAGAATTTCCTCCCCATCATCCTGTAATCTGTTACGTAACTTCCGCTTAATTGCCACATCAGATACCTCTCCATATCCTAAAAAATCCTGACGTGGACGATTACCATTTAACGGGTCCCCGTTTGGATTTGCTTTATCGACTGTAAATACTACTGCAAAGTCAATTTTATTCTGCAACGCTGTCATTTTCATTTTCCTCCTTTTTTGTATATAAATGTTGGATTTGACTGCTGTACCCCAATAGGAAAACTGGGCTGAGCGGGGCGTCGGTCATATTCTCCACTGCCAGCTTATCTTCTATCTGCTGAATGAGCATTGCATAATATCCTGTTTGTCCTCCGGAACGCTGAAAATATGGATTGAGCTGCTTTCGGATGACCATCCAGGTACGGGCAGGATGCTGAGAAAACGCATTAAAATATCTGGTGGCATTCGTTGCTCTACCTTCATCTCTTTCTTTCAGTTGTCTTTGCTCCATTACTTCCGCAATACCCAGCAATCTTCCAAACAAATAATCTCTTGATGAGTTCTCTCCCTGTAACGCCACGGTAAATCCCTCCTTTTCGTATTGCTTATTAATCAGTGCGCATGCAATGTTTATAACAGAATTCCACTGTCCCAATCCCTCAAAGCTAAATGGATTTTTTACCCTATTAAACAACGTCTGAACGATATCTTTCGGGATTGCCTTCTTTTCTGTAATACTCGGGAGCAACCTTGTATATAACTCTTTCTTCATCCTTGGATCTCCATTCCTCCCATAGACAGCTTCTACAATCTGATAGGTGGAAGGAGCACCATGATATGAAATCCATTTATTTTCATTTTTAAAACTCATAAGCCAGTAACATGTACGATGCCAATGGGCTAGTGCTTCATAATATAAATCCGCATTTTGTTCCTGATAGTACACAATAGCAAGCCTGCCTGGCGTTGCAGCATCCACGGACATAACGATAATATTTTCCAACATATCTTTTTTCAGCTCATGCCTTTTTCCTTGCAGCGCCTTATTTAATTCCTTCGCTACAATTTCTTCTGTATAAATGTGCGTTTTAGTATCTTCATCCATTTCCGCAGAGAAGAAATCGAATAAATGATTTGCTGTTCCTTCAAGCGGATCAGCCACCTCTACTTCCTCTACACCAAATGAAACAAAGTAACGGGAATCCACATAAGTCCCCTGTCGTTGTAGGAGCCAACGCAGTGCATGATGTGCTTTTTGAGAGACATCGTAGCCGATTTGTACTGCTTCGGTTGGTTTTGCGAATCTTCCGCGGTATGTGTAACCGCTGTTGTCATTGGCAGAAATCAACTTCGACATGTCACCGGCGTTTCGAATCCGCGAGCCATGCTGTGTGGTCAGTATCGTTTCCTTTCCCGTAACATAGCAGTAGCCTTTTTCCATCTCTGCAATTGTTTCCTGGTATTCGATATAGTCATCAAATAATTGTTTATCTTCCCAGATAAAAGGATCATCTGCTCTTTCGTGAAGCACATCAAATCGAACAAATGCAGATAGAATGTCACCAGGTACCACTTTATAAATCAATGGCTTTTCCTCGGATGAAGTCCACTTGGTGATTACTTCATTGTTGCTGTCTACCGGGATTACTTTTTCATTAATTAGGTCCTCTATCACATTTCCTTTTTTGACATATTGATAGATTGCTTTCACTTTTTTTGGTGCGTTTGGAAATTCAGCCCATTCTTTCATTTGCCCTAGGTAATCCTGATGATGTTTTTCACGCTTTTTCTCCCCGGTATAAGCTACGTAGTCGCCGGCAACGTAAAACAATTTGTCATGGATATAGTGGGGCGCACTCGAATTACTGCGGTTTGCTGATGCGGAGGTAGCAGGCACAATCGTCCGCGCATTCTCTTTCTCAATAACTTTCGCACTCACAAATTCTCCATCTCTATTAATCAAAATTTCAATTTGTGCACTCTGCATAACGTGAGAAACAGGGAGCAACGTTATCCGCTGATTCTGCCTTTCCTCAAACTCTCCAACATGGTCCATATTATTTTCATACACTTTGCTTAACTGCTGCATCCAGCTCATTTTCACACCTCCTTAAACATCTCTTCGTATTCTTGATCCACATCGGTGAAGTTTTCTCCTTTGGTAAATTGTTTCATGGAGCCTTTCCGGACGTCCCGGATGATTTCACATTCCTCCGGGCGCTTGAATCGGATAATTCCGTTTTTCATCGTAGGTACCCAAATTCGTGCCTGGAGCGTTTCCTGATCTCCCTCATCCGGATAAGTAAACCCGTGGAACATCGGACCAAAACTTACTTCACCATAATCATCATAAAAACTTTCGCCTTCACCAAACGCGCAATCTTCTACATACCCCTGACATTCACGTGTTCCGAGAAATACATCACGCCGACCGCCTTTTTTCACCGCTCGCTTTGCGATGTTGTGATGTTTGTGCTCGTTTCTGTCATAAGCAAGATCGGGTCTGTTTTCATTGAATTCAAAATGGGCCCGTACTTGGTAGACAGGCTCACGTAAGTAGGTGTAGTACATTAAATCATTGGAATTGCTTTGATATTTGATCGGACGAACTCCCTTAACCTCTGTCTGGATTGGGTTCATGACACGTACCTCATCGATATACCAAGTCAGCGTTGGCTTCCAGTACACCGATTCTACGATTCCCTTTAAAGCTTGGTATGTGGGGATTTGGTATGTAAATTTCTCCCCGCCAATCCGAGTCACGGGATCGGTGAACAAGGCATATTTGCCATGAACAACAAATTCAATCTGGTTCCTCATTGGTATCACCTCCTTAAAAGTTATAATCCATCATCGAACCTTCTCCATCTATCGTGACGCCGAAATCTTCATCATACGCCCGCTCCGTGAGACAATAAATCGAATTGTCGTAAAGGGGTACGAGCAAGTTATTTTGACTGAGTTTCTGTATTTCATAGTCAAAGAGATTTACGGAATATTGCTGTGCCTGTTTCATAATGTTGCTGAATTCTTTGATGTCGAGGTCTTGGTTGAGTGAAGCAATAATATCTTCGCCTCTCGCGTAAGGAACGATCACAGATGTTGTAGGCGATTCAATTGCTTCAAAATGCTTTTCTACTGTCTTAAACATCCCTTTAGAGATGGTGCTTGCTTTTCCCGCGTTAGGATGTCTCCCGTTCAGGTGACTAATAAGAGGGCAATCCAACGGTGGTGGCACTACTTTTATCACACGTCCAGCCTGGGCATCGAAATGTCTGAAATAAGTCTGGATTGCCAAAGGACTTAAATAATTGCCGTCAAAGTCTTCATTATTCAAGATATAATTTGCCAGCACTTCTCCGCCGATTCGGATTTCGGGCAGTCTTGAAAGATTTTCTTCTGCGGAGCGGATGATATAAACTTTCCCTTCTTCTCGCTCCCCATTTCGGTTGCAGCGACCAGCCGCTTGAGCAATCGAATCGAGTCCCGCCTGAGAGCGGATCACGGATTCAAAGCTAATATCGACACCAGCTTCAATCAATTGTGTACTGACACATATGATTCGTTCTTTACCCAATTTGTCCCGTATCTTATCCAGCTTCTCCATTCGGTGCGCCGGGCACATTGAGGTGCTGAGATGATAAACTTCCGCTATATTCAATTCTTCCAGCAGCTTATAAAGCCTCCGGACTTCTGACTTTGTATTTAAAATGATCAAAAGTGATTGGTTTTCTGACATGACTTCTTCTGTGAATGATGCTATTTTTTCGAGATTCCAACCGCCCTTGTCCACTTTATTGATGATTGATACTCTTTTAAACGCGTCGACAGTCTTCACAAGGTCTGGTACAATTTCCGCATTTTTCCCCAGGTGTATTTTATACTTCATTTCAGCTACTTCCGGCTGTGTTGCTGTACAAAGCAAGATGCTGCTATTTCCGACCATTTGGAGAAAATTCATTGCTGTATTAAACAGATGGAAATGTTTGTAAGGAACAGACTGTACTTCATCCACGATAATTACGCTATTCGTGAGATGATGGAGACGCCGGCTTTTTCTCGTTCCTTTTTGGAAAAAGGCATCCAGAAACTGCACCATTGTCGTAAAGATAATCGGATAGTCCCAATTATCACGCCCGAGCTGCAACTGTTTATGATATGCCTCCTGATAATAGTCCGGTTCATCATCCAAACCGCTGTCATCAATGACATTCGCATGATGTTCAAGGACAGCTTCTGGCTGTTTGATAATATCGCGGACGGCCGTAGCATTTTGTTCCAGAATGGTTGTGTAAGGAACTACATAAATAATCCGTTCTTTTTTGTACTGCATCGCATGTTTTAAGGCGTAACGGAGGCTTGCAAAGGTTTTCCCGCCCCCGGTCGGGATGGATAAAGTCATGATAGATGAGGCTTCATCCGCTTTTCTATCACAACTCTCGGACATCTCGTTCCGCAGTTTATAAATGGGTTGAACCGCCTCTCCCCATTCGTTCACTTGATTCATCAGGTTTTTATATCCTTCTTCAAAAACAGCCGAATGATCTGAGAGCGTTACTTCCGTATCCTCTTCAAAACAGCGAGTATCAGTACGGTCCGCATCGATCAAGCAACTAAACACGAGTTTTTGCATATAATTTAAATGAATGGTTCGTTCTTTTCCATTTAGGTGCTTAATCCGCTCCATAAATTCCTCGACTTCTTTTTTAGCTTCTTCGATCAATTGAGTTACCTTTTCCACGTTTCCAGAAACAGCCTCAAAGTTGGCTACTACCTCTTGATAGTGTGGTAAATCAACATTTGTCACACGGCGGATATAATCCGATTGACTCGTATCGGGCTGGATAAAATTCTGCAGGCCGGAGTGGTGAGATAAAATAGCCATCCCTACCGTTTCTACTACGAGATTTTGCAAGGGATCCTTCCCATAATAATTTTCATATAAATATTTTGCTCCTGCGGTGGAGTGATCAATCTTAGTGCTCGCCACATCATCATAAAGCACCGCGTTTCTTATGTAGGTCGTAAAAGCTTCCGTGTATTTACCCATATCGTGGAGTAAACCAGATAATTCTGTGTGAGCAGCTAGCGCTACCGATTTACCATATATTCGCGCTAGCCAGGCAACCCCTTCAAGATGGTCTTGAACCGTTTGGATTTTATGATCACTTTTGCGAATATGAGCTATAAACAAAGGACACCCTCCTCTAAATTTATTAATTTTCCATATCTTTATTATGAAATAAAGCGCTTGCAGAGATTTGTATACCTTGGAGGTTATTCTAAATAATTTGCTAGATTCCCAGATATAAAGAACTAAAATCTACATTACATTCAAGTATACCTTAAGTCCCGAGTAATTTCTACCAATATTTGGTTTTACACCTTTTTCATGCCTGGAAGGACTCAGAATTTGTCATATTTTTGTTGGCTTGAAGCAGGAATAAGCCTTCACTAGATTGAATACATCTTTAGTAAAGGCTAACAGATTAAGTTCTCTAATATTTAGTTACTACCCTTATTGACGCATTAACATCTGATATTTTTGAAGTTCATGCTTTTAAATCTTCTTATTTTTGGATTTGAATGGGCTGCACTTAGACTATACATCTATTATAACTATGATATGAAAATAATTTAATTGAAAACTATGAACAAAATGCCCGTACCTGAAGCGCACTTGAATTCCCCGGTAGATTCGCACATAAAATCCAATATTAAGACGGATACTTTCCGATTAATACCTTGTTTTATAGATAGTGAAAGTGATACGATGCTACATATAGTAAGATAGAAATATTTTTATCAATATCCCGCTGTCACTCCCTGTATTGGGAGTGTGGATTGAAATAAAATGAATGAAATTGACCATGTTGCAGCAGAAAGTCACTCCCTGTATTGGGAGTGTGGATTGAAATTGTAAAGGGCTTTGCAAGATATGGTAAGTCTTCGTCACTCCCTGTATTGGGAGTGCGGATTGAAATCGCATAATGACCGCTTGTTTTGGTCTTTAAGCAGTCACTCCCTGTATTTACTTATTGAACGGCTCCATATAAAAAACTTTTACACAATTTCGGAGATCAGGCTATTCTAGGGTTCTTCTAATAAAATATAAGAAGCCTTCAAGATTAGAACGTGAAATATTATTGTAATGCGAGGTCATCTGGGGCTGGTACGCTTTGCTTGGTTAGTGTGCGAAATCGTAAAGGATGGTGCGCACTTGCACCAAGTCATATCATCGCCTTCATAGTCCGACCCCGGATAGCTCAACCTTTTAGCTCAAAACACTCTAATTTAAAGGTATTATTCATACCATCGAAATCTAAAGATATTCATATAATTGAGTATAGTATTTTCTAAAACGCTTGTTCCTTCCCATTTACTAACTAAAATAAACAAAAAACTTCAATAAAAATTAGCTAGAATCGGCGTCGGTTTACCCTTAGTCAATTCTAGCTAATATTAGTTAATAATTGCATTGGATTTTCTATAAACATCTTAAAATTTTCATCTCCGCCACACAAAATATTTTTTGGAAATCACGCGTATGTTAAACGATTCACTGTTCTTTTTAACTGATGAATGAATTTAAAAATACCGTAATATAACGTTTAGCTTTTTTCATAATGCTCTTAAATTAGTAACAGGCATCTACCATAATTTGAGTTAAGTAGTTACCAATCTGCTATTTCACTAGATCTAATATTCCTTTTGTGTTTATCCCCATTAAGTTAAAGTTTCCCTCTGTTCTAATATGGACAAAGCCATATTTTTCATAAAATCCTATTGCATTTTTAGTTGACTCTACAGTAATAAGCGAACAGCCTGATAATTGAGCAATTTTAGCACAGTTAACTAACACCGATGTCATGAGGTTATCTCCATGCCCTTGACGTCTATACTTATTATCTACTCCAATATAATGAAGCCTAATTGCTGGTATTTCTTTGACTTCATAAGGAAGATATATGCTAAGCTCTTCTCTCTTCCCTTTATTGGCTTTTATTGTATTGTTAAATAATGAATAAAAACCAATCAAATTCCTATATTCATCGAAAAATAATCGTGTTCTGACTAAATTTCGTTCTAGCAAGTCTAATGCTTCCTCTTGTAAGAACAATTGTACCTGATTATCACCTTTTTCATCAATACAACTAAAACCATTTATCGCAGAATAGTGATTTTTATTTATCCATTCTTCTTTTAATGGATTATTTATTACTGTCATCCTTCTTCTCTCTTTGGCTTTGATATTGTTTAATAAGTCTCTTTACACGTTGATTAGGCTCTGGAGGATTATTTATTAATTTAACAAAATCATCATACTCTTTCTCAGATTTAAATTCAATCTCAGTGGATTTAACTTGCATACGTTCTGTCGTTGTCCCCATGTCTTTTTCCTCCTTGTTTACGCACACATACGTCACGTCCTTTTTAGCTAGTATATGTGCAGTCTCACCTTTAAGTACTTTAAGTATACCATATGACTTGACAATATTAAACAAGTAGATGAGTTAAGCGAGCATTCAGAAGTAAATCCAATCCATCTGGGAAAGTTTATATAATGCTCTCCTTTCCATAACAAGATATACTAAAGTAAAAAGAAGCTCGGCTGAAGTACCTAGCTTCTTTTTCATTTTTCTATTAGCATGTTTTATTACATATCCTGCAATGCCAGTATCATTTCATGAAAGGTGCAGCGAACCAAACATTAAGTTTTTATTCCCAGTATTCACCTACCGCATCTCCACCGGCATTTCCCAATAATCAATATACCCCTGCTCTATTTTCTTACCCGATTGCGCTCTAATCTGATTAACCAATGCATTCCATTTCCCATTTCTCGCTTGTTCATTTTTAGCAGTTTGAACATCCATAGCTTTCTTCAATAACCGTTTTTCCATTTTTTCATCGAGATAACCTTGATCTTCTCCTAATTCCACTAATTCATCCAGTTCAGATAGGGAGAGAATTGCTTCTACAGGAAACACTTCTTCCGTGACATGCCCTGCCTCATCACGTGCAATAATTTTTATTTCATAATTTCCAGGTGTATAATCTAGAGGCTCAATCGAAATATCATTTTCCATTGTATTGTCTTCCATCTCAATAATGACCTGAGCTAAATCTCCATCTTCATCATACACATCAACCGGAATTTGATAAGATTCCGTAATATCAAATGTCGTGAAATCTGGAATAGGGTTAATGATTGGGGCAGAACCAGAATCTGCCGTCTTCTGGATATGGTCTTCATCCACTACTAATAATTGATACGTATCTTGAAAAATCGAAGCGATACCAGATACCGAAACTTTTTCTCCCTCTTCATAATTGCTTACAAACGCTTCATAGGATATATTCGTTCGGTCATCGACTCGCACTCTCGTCAAATTTTCACCGTTTCTTACATCAAATTCAAATGCATTCCAGTGGGACACGATATTTTCAATTTCACCCTGAATCGTAACACGCTGCCCTTGGTTGGCATCGTCTATTTTGTCGACCGCTACAAATTCTGGGAGTTCACTTTCTCCTATAACTTCAATTAGCTCAAGATCTGAAATTTGCTTTAACCCTTGATGTGTCGAGACGACTCCTTCAAGTTTCACTTTATCTCCAGGACGAAACGCCTCATTATGTTGAAACACATAAATGCCTGCCGTTTCATCTTGTAAATAAAAACCTTGCCCACCGAATAGTCCTGGTTTTGTCGTAATAACGCCCTCTACTTCTACAGGTTTACCATCCGCTAAAGCACGAGCTTCCTGAATTGAAAGTTTTACAGTTTCTTCCGCTTCTCTAATCAGCGCGGGATTTGTAAGGACGTTTGTTGAACCTTTACGCAAGCGTACATTCGCATTTCCATCCGCATTTTTATCAAGCTGTACGTTTAAGGTTTGCTTTGCAATACCGTCACTATTTGCTGTAAGTGAAAATTGTTCACTATAACCATAATCAGAAGGCCAGCTTCCATCAGCATTCTGAACTTTGGCTACTTGCTTTCCACCATCTAAATAAACACCAAGGTTATACCCCGTAATCGTTTGCCCGGGATTTAAACCTTCTGCCAAAACTTCAATGGTAAAGAGCTCGTTATTTGGTAAAACAGATGGATAACTCAAGGATAGTTCCGGTTCCGCAACCGGATCTTCTGGTGAACCAAAAGAGCCTGGTGCGAATGTTGCTGGATCAAACCAATCATAAGATTCTAACGGTGTAGACCAAGGTTCCTCCTCGGGTTCTGTTGAATTTTCTGGTATTTCCTTGTCCAAGAAGGGCGAAGGTTCATCTAACGGGATACCTGCCTCGGCAAAGTTCTCATAGGATTCATCCTCTGCTAGCCAATCAATCATATTTAATAGTAATTCTCCGTTGTCAGCATCTTTAAATCCATCATACGTTGTTTTCTTTGCACCGGTTTCTTCATTTCGGTATTTCGGTGTCGCATCTTCTACAGGAGAGGAGTCACCAATAAAGGCAGCTTTACCTTCCTTCAATTTGGAAATAGCGGCATAGGGACCTTCTTCTACTCCACCACCATGATAAATTCCTTCATCCACTGCTGGCCCCCATTTATCGCTTTCATCAAGACCTTCTGGCAAGTACAGAATTCCTTTTGCTATTTCCGGATCTGTTATAGCTAGTGTCGAACCAGCATGCATCGTTACTTCGCTCACACCTTGTGTAATCCCAAATGTTTCTGCTGGGTCCACTACTTGATCTGCTATTACTGTTCCCGCGGCATTGTACCTGAAACGAATACCAAAGTTATCACTTAGCCAATCGGACCCTTCCACACCTTGCATGGCTTCAGAGTTCTTTTCTTCCTCTGACATTCCTTTCGTTGGATCATCATGTGCCCCGCGACGGTAGCCATTCATCACTTCCGAAGAATCCCAGCGATTTTTATTGCGATCCGCATTATAATGATCGGAAATAAAGAATATACTTCCACCATTTTCAACATACGTAATCATCGCATCCTGTTCTTTTTTCTTGAACGGAATATTTGCCTCTGGGATGACAAACACATCATAATCTTCCAAGTCTTCTACAGCTAGTGGACCGTTTTTCCGAAACTCTTCCACATAATACCCATTGTCGGCTATCCCTTCCGCAAAATCGGAGAAAGCCCCATCAATCACCCAATCTGCTTGTCCAGCCGTTTGTGCGTGGGTATTATCAAATAATACTTTCTTTCCATTTGGGGTTTCCGGCTGAATGATTGGAGCTGGGTCATCCATTGTCTCCGCCTGAAATGGCATTGGTAAAACGGTAATACTTACGATTAGCGTGAGCAGCAACATCCATAAAGCATAAGCATTTCTTTTCACTTTTACCCTCCTAGTCAGATCATTTATTTTTTCATATCCACTCTATCAAATCATTGTTGTATTCCTAATGAACCTCCCTCCACTTAAAGATGAACATCTTTTGAAATGGGGGTTTCTTATCTTAAAGAAAAAGAGTTCCCGTGCGCATCGGTTAGGAGACGCTCCACCTGATGGTGGTGGGTGTTCTTTATCTCATAATAAGCAACACATCAATCCATGTGGGCGGGAACACGCCATTTACTACTCATTGTTTTATGCAACTCGTAGATACGTTATCTTCTTGCTTGTCGGTACCGGCAGCATCTTTTTGTATTTGGATTTCGTTAAGATGTTCGCTGCACCATGCAAATCACGATGCGCCTCGTAACCACAAGAACAAGTATAGGTTCTTCCGGATGGTTTTCGTCTGTTTTGACAAACAGGACATGTTTGTGTGGTGTAGGATTCATCTACTAATACGACCTGGATACCTGTTGCCTCCGCCTTATAGACGAGGTAACCTAGTAGCTGTCCTACATTCCAATTCGACATTTTTTGTCGATTGGTTCTGTTCAATCGTTTTCTCTTTTTCGTATGTTTACTGACATTTCGTGCGTCACCAACATGTAACGTGTGGACCGATTCTTCCACCGCCCACTCCATGAAATTTCTCGTAATTTTATGACTCGCATCACGTAATTGTTTATCACTTTTTGACAGGATGTACTTTTTAGCACGCTGGTATTTTTTCCATTGGTTCGAGCCTTTTTTACATTTACTCATTTTGCGTTGCAGTTCTTTTAGCTTTTGATTGCGGAAACGGTGAATACTTCGCAGCTTCCGGCCAGACAGAATCACACCTTCCCCATTTTCAGCGATCGAAGCGAAGGAATGGATTTCTCCCATATCGACACCCGCCTCTTGGGTTCCTACTCGCTCTTCTGGAAGCTGGCCATCATCAAAGGAAACGGACAAATATAAGCCGTTGTCATAACAAAGCTCGATTTCTTTGATATCGCCAGATGGTAAATCCGAGACGAAGACAACAATCGGTTTACGTTTAGCCCCCATGGATAAGGTGATTTTGTTTCCCTCTATTTTGAAGGCTTTGTCCACCCACTTCGTATTATAATGGCGTTTTTTCTTGTAGGGATAGCGGGCAGTAGAAATCCCTTTTTCTCTGGCTTTCTTCGTGCTATCTCTGGCATCCAAGTAATTATGTGCCACTGCTTGGATACTTTGACTGTGAAGAGGGACCATTTTCTTGATTGCTTGTTGTAAATGGGTTCGATTGATCCACTTACCTGCTTGCAGATGATGGTTTTTAGCAACTTCTAAACAAGCATTCCACACATAAGCGGACATACGATTGCATGCAAACAAGCGATCGATTGCTTCCTTCGATGCATGAAAAGAAACTCGCTTTCCACGATACATGATACTCACCCCCTCAATAGGAACGTTTGTTCTATTATAACCAAAAAGAAAATAACTATCAATAATTTCTGACAAAACAAACGATTCATCTCCCACCACACCATTCTAAGAGGAGGGAGACTTCTCGTTTTAATTAGTTAAAAATCTGTAAATTATAGTTTATACAACAAAATGGATATCCTACCCCCGTACGAGTTTGTTCCGAATTCGATTAGAGAAAAACTCCACCAATAAGATAAGCACAACTAAACCAATAAGAATCGAACCAACCTCAGACCACCGGTAAGCATTCATCGCAAAGATTAGTGGCGCACCAATTCCCCCTGCCCCTACAATTCCAAGAATCGATGCTTCTCTTAAGTTCATATCGAAACGGTAAATGATGATGGAAAGAAACATGGAAAAAAGCTGTGGCCATATACCGTAACGGATTTTCTCAAATGTATTGCAGCCAATCGAGTCAAGAGATTCCAAGATATTTGTATCGAGCTCTTCAATCACATCGACGAATAATTTGGCGAGCATTCCGATTGATGCAAGTGAAATGGTCAACACACCGGCAAATGGACCAGGCCCTGTGACGCGAATAAACATTAATCCATAAACAAGAGCCGGAATCGTACGAATGATAATTAATAAAAGTCTCGTAACACTCGCAACAGGTTTTGGTACAATCTTTGAGGCAGATAGGAACGCAAGCGGAATCGCCAATATCGAACCCATAATCGTACCGAGAAAAGCAATTGCTATCGTTTCAATAAGTAAATACAACACACCCTGGGATGTAAAACTAAATAATAAATCTAAATCTGGATTCAGAATCCCTCCAATAATCCCTGCAGCAATCCCCAACCCGCTTTCAGATACATTATCTAGATTCACAGTAGTGAGCGACCAAATAAATAAAAGCAGGATGAGTACGGCTATTGTAAGGATATAGCGTAAATTTCGCGGTGAAGCATGAAGCTGTTTTTCGATTGCATCCATATGAATATACTCCTTTAGATTAACTTTTTGCGAAAATGCTCGCTGACTTTTTCAATGAGGTATACCGTAATAATCAGCATGAGCAATATCATCCCAACACTTGAATAATCGCGCCAGCCAAGTGATTCATCTAGCAATAGTCCAATCCCGCCAGCACCGACATACCCTAAAATTGCAGCATACCTGACGTTTCCTTCAAAGGAAAATAGCGAGGTTGACAAGTAGTTAGGCAAGACTTGGGGGAAAATCGCATAACGGAACGCTTGCAGGCGGCCCATTCCAATTGATTCCATCGCTTCAAAAGATCCCATGTTGGCATTTTCAATTTGTTCATATAGCAATTTCCCAACATAAGCAATCGTAAATAGGAAAATCGCTACCGTACCTGCCAATGTACCGAGACCAAATATAAAAGTAGCAATCAATGCCGTAACAAGCGTCGGCAATGTACGGAGAATACTCAGGAAAAACTTTGCCACCGCAGCTACCGGCTTACTTACGATATTAGAAGATGCGAAATAAGCCGCTGGAACGGCAGCAATCGAGCCGAGAATGGAACCCAATAATGACATCTTAATGGTATCGAGGAGCGGCTTCCAAATATTATTTAAATAATCCCATTTTGGTGGAATCATTTGACCGATTATCACAAAAAATTCATGTCCTCGCTTAAACAATGTATTCAAATCAAAATTTGTAAACCGGACCGAAATAATCGTTGCGAGCACAAGCAGTACGAGAATGATCGGTGCCCGCGACTTTTTCTCATAAACGATCTTTCCATTTGGGAGTGTAATTTTAGCAGGGGGGAAAATTTTATCATACATCCGTTTTCCCCTCCATTTCATTTGATTGCAATTCTTCTGTCTGCCCTTTATATATGTAATTAAGATTTTCCTCTGTTAAATCCTCTGCTTTTCCATCATAAACAATCTTTCCTTTTCTAATCCCGATAATCCGGTCCGCATATTCAAGCGCTATCTCGACATGGTGGATGTTGATAATGACAGACATATTCGTTTCCCGATTTATTTTTGTGAAATCATCCATCACCTGTTTAGCTGTCACAGGGTCGAGGGATGCAATCGGCTCATCAGCTAGAATAATGTCGGGATTCTGCGCGAGTGTTCGTGCTAGTGCCACACGTTGCTGTTGTCCACCAGACAATTGATCAACTCGGACATACGCTTTGTCTAAAATTCCAACTTGGTCAAGTGCTGTCAGTGCCTTCACTTTATGCTCTTTCGTATACAACCCGAGCACTTTTCTCCAATAGGGAAGCTTAGGAGCGAAGGACACGAGGACATTTTTTATAACAGAGATTCTTGTAACAAGATTATACGATTGAAAAATCATGCCAATACGCTGCCTGAATTTGCGAATCTCTTTTCCTTTCAATGAGTTTACTTCCACTCCGTCAACAATTAATTTTCCCTCAGATATATCATGCATTCGGTTGATACAACGAAGCAATGTAGATTTCCCAGCACCTGAAGGACCGATAACCGCAACGAATTCACCTTTTTCAATCCGCAAATTAATATCTTCCAGTGCTTTCATGTTATTCGAATAAGTTTTTTCAACGTCGATAAATTCTATCATCTCTTACTCTCCAATCTTGAAAAATGAGAACATCAACAAGTGATGCTCTCATTTAACTAGCATTCTATTGAATGATGCGTTTGATTAGTTCAGACTTTGAACCATTTCCTGTGCATCTCTTTCAGTGTCATAATCGGCTGGATCAGCTTCTTGGTATCCTTCGTGGTTGTAGATAGAAATGACTTCTTGTCCTTCTTCTGACTCACCAATATTGATAAAGGCTTGCTGAATGGCTGCTTTCAAGTCATCATCCATAATTTCAGAATTCTTACTGACACTAACCGTGTCATTATAAATAGCAGGAGTTACACCAATGACATTCGTTTCATCCCAGATCGTTCCTTCTCCGCCGAATTCATCTTGCCACTGGTCTTCATTGTCACGTCTTGCATCTGCGTATGCTACCATGACGTCAATTTGACCTGCTGCAAGTCGCGCAAATGAACTTCCATAAGAATCAGATTTTACTACATTATCAAGGTCCGTAATCGTATTTCCATAGTTTTCATCCAACCATAAAGCAGGGTAAATATAGCCTGCCGGTGAAGAGGAAGACATCACAGCCCAAGATGCACTATTCACATCATCCCACGTTAACTCTTCGCCATTATTTACCTTTTCCGACAATTCCTGTCCTTTTGCAGACGGACCAGCGATAATCAAAGCACGGTAGCTTGTCGTCTGTTCATCGGAGTCTTCTGTCGGCTTATTATCATTCCACTCTTTTGCATCATCAGATTCAATACTTAATCCAGCACGTGTTGCTGTCAAAACGGCCTCTGCACCATCATCATATAGCACATATGTACCACCAGGAATAAGCCCAATATCCGTTGTCCCAGCTGAAAGTGCTTCACCAACCGCCTCGTAGTTTGTCCCTACTGTAATATCGATTTCACCTATTTCATAACCTTGAGCAGACATTTCCTCTTTCAATAAATCTTTCAAAGGTTCTGTTGCTGTGATAATTTCTTCTGGCTCTCTTGATGGAACAAACCCGATGGATAGCTTGTCAATCGACGTTTTCCCATCTTCTCCAGATGAAGATCCTCCTTCATCCTTTCCTCCACAAGCCGCTAATACAACAATAATTGCACTTACCATGAATAAATATAAGAATTTCTTCAAAGCAATCTTCCTCTCTTTATTTAATGGTGGTAAAGACTAGTTTATAAAATAAGTCTTAAATAACTATGAACGGCAGGTAAACATTTGTAAATTTTTATAAAAGTTTTTTTACGTTGAAACGTTTTCTTTTTCCATTATCATCATTATATGTAGCTGCTTCCCTCTCCCCTAACGCTTCGTAATTGCCCCCTTCTGTTTTAAGTGACGGGATTCCTAAATATAGAAACCTATTAATTTCTAATGGGTTAGCTCCACGAAAGTGCTTGCGGTTTATTCGCAATACTTTTACGAGATTTACTACTTGTGTTAAGGTTTAAACAAATGCTGCCCTTAGCACGCTGCCCATTTTTCTCAACCCATCACGTTTTAACGTTTGCTATTTTTAAGTATATTACTAATAGACAAACCCTACATTCTCATTATGTCTTATGTCACAGTTTTTGACAATATTTTATTATAAAAATATAGCTTTCTTTTGGTAAACTATTATTAGGAACACTTCTCCAGGAAAGGATGAACACACTTGACGGAACAAACGACTATTAAAGTGCTTTATACAAGCGATATTCACGGGAATATTCTCCCGATTAACTATGGAACAAACGAAAAGGCAGAGCTCGGTTTAGCAACATACGCTACACTTGCCCGGAAAAAACGCCAGGAAAATGAGCATCTGATTGTGCTCGACAATGGTGACCTTATTCAAGGGACGCCACTGATGTCCCATTACGTAAAAAATCATGCAGCAAAACCGAATCCAATGATTGCAATTATGAATCGAATCGGTCTTGATGCAGGTGTCCCCGGCAATCATGAATTTAATTTTGGTAAAACGATTTTACAGGACGCTGTCAATCAGTCAAACTACCCGTGGCTATCCGCTAATATATTGGATAAAAAAACGGGAGAACCTTATTTTGGTCCGTCCTACATCATTAAAACATTAAGTAATGGGATTAAAGTGGCGATAACCGGCGTGACAACGCATTATATTCCAAATTGGGAAGCACCGGAACATATTCAAGGGATACAATTTGCGGATGCCTTTTCCACTCTAAAAGATGTCGTAAAAGAAATACAATCTAACGAAGACTACGATCTCATCATCGCCCTCTATCACGGAGGATTCGAAAGGGATGTTGAAACAGGAGATATAACAGAAAATTTAACTGGTGAAAACCAAGGGTATGAAATGGCGGATAAAATAGACGGGATCGACATCCTTTTAACCGGCCATCAACACCGAACCTTAACTGGTACAATTCGTGATTGTCTTGTCATTCAGCCAGGAAATAATGGAGAGGCCTACGGAGAAATTGATGTAACATTCAAGCGGGATGAAGACAGCTGGGTCATAGCAAATAAGCAAGCAGACGTGAAAACGTTAGAAGGGATACAGGCGGATCCAGTTATTTTAGAAGAAATGGAAGAATTGGAGCAATCCACGCAAAATTGGCTGGATGAACCAATCGGAAAAATCGAAGGCGATATGATTATCAGGGACCCATTCAAGGCGAGAGTGAATAAGCATCCCTTCATTGAACTGGTGCAAAAGGTGCAAATGGAGGCGTCAGGTGCAGATATTTCAGTCACAGCTCTGCTGGGGAATGAAGCAACTGGATTTCCTTCGAGAATAACGATGCGTGATATTGTTACAAACTATAAGTTCCCGAACACACTCGTCGTTCTTTCACTAACTGGAAAGGATATCAAACAAGCACTGGAAAAAAGTGCAAATTATTTCATGCTTGATGCGAATGGAGAGTTGACCGTCAACCCAGATTATCTCATTCCGAAGCCGGAGCATTATAATTATGATATGTGGGAAGGGATCGAGTATTCCATACGAGTATCAAACCCTAAAGGAAGCAAAGTGGAAAACATTACGTACAAGGGCGAACCACTAGATATGGAAGGAAATTACAATGTCGTCATGAATAATTACCGTGCAAGCGGAGGCGGCGACTTTGATATGTTTAAAAACAAACCGGTTGTAAAAGAAATTCAACAGGATATGGTGGAGTTGATTAGTAATTACATAGAGGAGCGGGGAACAATTCGGGCGAGTGTGACGGAGAATTTTTGGGTGGAGGTTTGAGTGAGAGATAAAGCAAGTATTGTATGTATTGTCAAAATTTGTAATTGAGAAGACTGCTATCTGGACATTTGATGAAAATTATTTAAAAACAGCAGAATTTAAAGTTACTTGCAATGATTTATACAAAGCTAAGAAAGCTGCACCCCAAATTCCTTTCGATTTTTCAAATCCTAATAAAATGCAGTCCCTTCAATTAGAGACTGCATTTTATTATACCTCGTGACTAAGCTGCCAATGTATTCCAAATTTATCGGTAACACGTCCGTAGAGTTGACTCCAGAAAGTTTCCTGTAACTCCATCTCAACGATTCCGCCGTCTTTCAGTTTTTCAAACCATTCCTTTAACTCGTCCTGCTTGTCACTAAGCAATGCCAATGTTACATTGTTGCCCTGCTCGAAAGGCTGACCTGGGAATGTATCAGAGAACATGACCCTGCTCCCGCTAATTTCAAGTCGGGCATGCATGATTCGGTTTTTTGCCTCTTCGGGAAGTGTGTAATCGGGATGCTGTGGTGTATCCCCGAAAGTAGTTAGATCTGTGATTTCCGTTCCAAACACCTGTGAATAAAACTCCACTGCTTGGCGACAATCGCCGTCAAATACGAGATAAACTTCTACTGCCATTTTAAAACACTCCCTTTAATTGTATTCTCCCTATTATAGCGGGTGTGCAAAATAATAATCAAATCTTGAGCGACTGGACTTGTTTAATTCGAAAAATGATGTAATTAGAGAAGTGTCTCAAAATACGGAGATAATCTCAAGTCTAACCATTGTATGGCATACAAATTGGTCCCAATCTCTTTTTCAATGTGTAGTCTATTAACGAGCGCCTCTATATAAATATCCAGACGACCATTTGTAAGCGCACTTCCGCGGTCTTTCATATATGCATACTTCTGATTTTTAACTTGTCTTATTGATAGTGAAGATGATACGATACTATATATAGTAAGTTAGAGATAGATTTGTCAACCTCTCTCGGTCATTGCCTAGATTTGGAGTGTGGATTGAAATTTTATAAAAAATATGGACTGAAACGACTCCTTCTAACGCAATGAATCTACTATTAGAACTGTCGCACCCTGTATAGGTGCGTGGATTGAAAATATATCTTATTTTATAACCACTCTTTGAAAAAGTGCCCAAAATTGGGCACTTTTTTCTTTTTCTCTATTGACATCTACCCTAATCTGTGGAATAATCTGAATTAGTTAACAAAATAGAATTATATAATAACATATAGAAAGGAGGAGTTTTTAATATGTATATTGCTCACATCTCCACAGACAAATCCAAGAAACCGCATTATTTAAAAGACCACAGAGACGCTGTTGAATTTTTAGTTCTCCAATTCACTGAAACCTTTGATCCATTTGCCTTGGGACAAATCTCTGCCATCATGCATGACCAAGGTAAAAAAAGCAGGCCCTTCTTCATTTATATCAATTCTTCACACAAAAAGCGTGGCAGCGTTCAACATGCTATTGGAGGAGCCATTATTCTCAATCAAATCCCAAATGAAAATACATTAATAATAATCCTCGCTAGCTTAATCGTTGCAGGGCACCACGCTGGATTACCAAATTTCACGGAATTACAAGATAAACTTGATAGAGCCCCAGATGCTTTAAAAAAGATCGTTCCATTAGCACACGAAGAACAAAAGCAAGCAGATAAACTTCTAACCCAATCACTACAAGAGATAGACCAACTTCCAAAAACGATAGACTACCATTGGTATTTCAGTACACTTACTCGATTTTGCTTTTCCGCCTTAGTTGATGCGGACTGGCTCGATACAGAACGATACTTCAATCAACAAAAAACAGATCTACGTTCCTACACTCTACCGGAACCAGCAGAATTTTTACCAGAATTACAACAACATATGAAAAAACTAACCAAGAATTCTCCTTCATCTCAGCTTAATCATATGCGGAGGACAGTGTACGATGCTGCGACACAGGCAGCTTTAAAAAAGGAAAACTTCTTTACCCTCCATGCGCCAACGGGAAGCGGAAAAACACTTGCAGCCTTATCTTTTGCTTTGCACCATGCGAAAGAATTTCATAAGCAATGCATTATTTTTGCATTACCACTAACAAATCTTACCGAACAAACAAGTAAAACGTATCGTTCAATCTTAGGGAATGAGCATGTTATCGAGCACCATTCCCAACTTAACCTTGATGATACCCAAGAATCGATGGATAAAAAAAGACTCGCAACAGAAAATTGGACTCATTTCTGCATCGTAACCACTACCGTCCAACTTTTCGAGAGCTTATTTCACAATCGACCAAGCAAAATGAGGAAATTACATCATATCGCAAACAGTATTATTATCTTGGACGAATATCAGAAGTTACCGCTCCATGTTCTCAAACCAATTTTATTTATGTTAAAAACTTTACGGGAACATTTTAATGTCACAATGCTCTTCATGAGTGCCACTCCACTCGCACTCGAACAAAGTAAAGTGCTTCCCAATGTTGGTAATCCTTATGAAATAATCGAGCAACCAAGACAACTGTTTCGATCGATATCCCGCATTCAATACCATGAAATTAAACAGTTGCTTACAGAAGATGAGTTGGTTCTGTTGGCGAAAGAGCATACCTCCGTACTATGCATTGTTAACACAAGAAAAGAAGCACAACGGGTTTTCCAGACAATGAATAGAAATAACAGTTGGGATCGAATCTATCATTTCTCTACTACCATGTGTAGTGCACATCGCTTACGTGTGATTAAAGAAATTAAAGAGATACAGAATGACCCAACTAATAAAGAAACGATCGCAGTAATATCCACGCAAGCTTTGGAAGCAGGCATTGACATCTCATTCCCAGCTGTATTTCGGATGTATGCTCCATTCGATTCTATTATCCAATCGGCTGGAAGATGCAACAGAGAAAATGTGCTGGAAAGGGGAAATGTTTATCTCTTTGACCTGATCAATCGCCAGAAAACAGATCCCTATTACGAAAAAGCAACGATTCTAACAAAATCCTTTATAGCCCGATATGGAATTGCTTCACTCAACAATCCCGATGCCTGTATCACTTATTTCAGAGAACTATACAGTCTAATGGAAGATAATGGATTAGATCGGTATAACATAAACAAAGACAAGCTTTTCCAATTCAAAGAGGTAGCGGAGGATTTTAAAATGATTGAAAACCAACATCAAGTATCGGTACTTTGTTTAAACTATCCAGGGTTCCCCCATGACATATACGAGGAGCAAACTTTCTCACGTGAATGGATAAGAATGCTGCAACCTTTTATGATTCCGTTATCTATAAAATCACAAGATATCCAATGTATAAATGAGATCTACGTATGGGAAGGAACGTACGACCCAGATATTGGATACCAATTATAAAATAAGGAGTTGATCTAGCATGCAAGTTTTCTCTGTGAAAGTAACCGGAGATTACGCCCTATTCACAAGACCCGAGGCAAAAGTGGAACGAGTAAGCTATCCCATTATCACCCCTTCTGCAGCTCGTGGTGTTCTCGAAGCAATTTTATGGAAGCCAGAGTTTAGATGGGAAATTTTACAAATAGAGGCCCTGAAACAACCAACATTTTATTCCATAGTCCGTAACGAGGTCTCAACAAAAGCTACCATCAATAAACGAACTATGGAAAACCCGGAAGATTATTACACCGATAAGTACCGACAGCTCCGTCATTCGCTTATGTTAAAAGATGTTGCTTATATCATTAAAGCAAAAATTCACCTACAACCACATGCGAAAGATCCAATTGAAAAATATAATGCAATGTTTAAACGACGTCTTGAAAAAGGACAATGCTTTCATCGACCCTATTTAGGAACAAGAGAATGTGCTGCCGAATTCAGTTTGCCAACTGAAGAAGATCAAACGATTAACTGGACAGAAAACCTCGGTCCCATGTTCTTTGATTTTCGCTATCCTGAAAAAGGTTCAGTTACGATTCCGTATTTTTTTAATGCTGAAGTAAAAAACGGTATTATGAAAGTACCAAGTTATCTTTATGAGGAGGTTTACCGATAATGTATCTAAAACGATTAGTCGAGTTTGCCGAACAACAAACAAATCTTCCTCCCATTGGATATAGTCGAAAAGAATTTCACTGGATTGCAATTATAGATAACAATAAACTCCACTTTATTAAGGAAGAACAACAAAACAAACGTATTATACCTGACAAAAGCCGCTCGTCCGATATCCAACCAATTTTACTTGCCGATAAGGCGGAATATGTCTTTGGATTCACTAATAAAGACTCAAGCGACAGAGTGAAAAAACGATTAAAACAACAACATGAAGCCTATCTGTCCCTATTAGAAGATTGTGCAAAAGAAACAAATGACCGAGACATTTGGAATCTTTATAACATCCTTCAAAAACCTTTACCAAATTTACCAGGGAAGCTAAAGGGAAGCGACATTATCATCTTCCGTGATCCAGTAGAAACATACCTGCATGAAAAAGAAACGATCCAAGCATATTGGAAAAAGAAACTACAACCAGATTCAAATACAGTTACAAAAACCAGATGCATGCTTTGTGGAACAACGGGCGCTGTTATGGAGCGACACACAATTGAATTTCCATTAAAAAGTCAAAGAACGAAGCTCATTTCCGCAGACAAACCAGCCTATCAATCTCATGGGATGAAAGCTTCAACCGGATCACCAATCTGTTTTATGTGTGAGCAAAAATATGGTCAAGCCCTCTCCTATTTATTACAGAATCACTCAGGTAAAGCTAAAGCCGTTGGTCCGCATATGTATCCAATCCAAGATATCACTTATGTGTACTGGGTACGAAATAAAAAGCAAATCAATTTTAATAACCTTTTCTCAATTTCTGTCACCACAGAAAAAGAAGTTCAAGAACTACTGAATTCAGCTTTCTCAGGTATCAAAAAAAACAACAATTTAAAGGATTTCAGCATTTTAACAGTATCAGCAAATAAATCTCGAATGGTCGTCCGTAATTATGAGGAAGGCTCGTTAACTAATGTACAACATAATATCGAGTGTTTTTTCAATGCACAGGATATGAATAACGGAAAGCGATTCGGTATCTATCGTCTAGCTGCTATGATGTATCAAAACCCAACCACTCAAATGAAAACATACGCAATCACAACATGGATGGAATGGTTACTTTTCGGAAGACCTCTTCCTAACCAAGTTATAATCCCTTTATTAAAACAAATTCAAGCAAAAGGAGTGATGTATCCAGAACACGGTGCAGCAATTCAAAGCTGGCTCATTAGTCAAGAAGTGAGAGGAGAATGGAAATTGGAAAAAATAAAGAAAGAACAACCCTATCTTTGCGGAAGATTATTTGCTGTATTGGAAGAATTACAGCAGAAAGCAACTAATTCGAGAGAAAGACTATCATCTCGTTATTTTGGTTCTGCTTCGACAGCTCCAAAATCAATATTTGGTTTATTAATAAAAAATAGTCAGGCACATTTGAATACGGTTAGAAAGAAAATATCAGATAGAACGGCAAACTTCTATTCGAGTAAAATTCGAGAGATAGCAGGTGGTTTGAACGATTTTCCAACGGTCCTAAATTTAAAAGAACAAGCTGAGTTTTCCTTAGGATACTTTCATCAACTCCAAGGTGTGACAAAAAATAAAGAATTGGAAGGGGAAAAATAAGGTGAATTTCTCTCAATTAACTGATCCAACAAAACGATATGACTTTAAACTAGTATTTGACGTAACAGACGGTAATCCCAACGGGGATCCAGATGCAGGTAACTTACCTCGTGTAGACCCTGAAACTATGCAAGGTATCGTAACAGACGTCGCAATCAAAAGAAAAGTTCGCGACTATATCCAAATCACCCGAGGAGACCAGCCAGGTTTCGATATTTTCGTAAAACATCGCGGCATCCTGACAAATGAACAACAGAAAGCATATGAAGCAATCAATGAAGAAACAGTTGAAGTTCAAGAATCCAATATTGTAAATAACGCTCGTGACTGGATGTGCAAACAGTACTACGATACCCGCATGTTCGGAGCTGTAATGTCTTCAACAAAATATAATGCCGGCCAAGTTCGTGGTCCAATGCAGTTAACCTTTGCCCGTTCGATTGATCCAGTAACTCCTTTCGATATGACAATCACAAGGGTTGCACTGACAAATGCAGAAGATGGAAAGAAAAAAGGAGTAATTTCGGAAGACGAAACAGAAGCACGACACGGTCAGTTTGGACGGAAAGCCTACTTACCGTATGGCCTATATGAAGCTTACGGCTTTTTCACCCCCGCCTTCGCTATGCAAACTGGGATCCAAGAACAAGATTTAGAAATATTTTGGGACGCCCTTATTAATATGTGGGATCTAGACCATTCAGCCTCACGAGGCCGGTTAGCATGTAGAGGATTATACGTTTTCAAACATGAAAGCCCATATGGCAATGCTCCTTCCCATCTTTTATTTGAAAAAGTTGATATTAAAAACAAAACAGGAAACACTGCTCCACGTTCTTATAAAGACTATGAGGTCCTTACTAATAAAACACTTCCACAAGGTGTG